>NZ_BADU01000082.1:0-1643 GCF_000239875.1 Pseudoalteromonas sp. BSi20311
GCTAACAACATGACTGAATCCCCAGCATCAACACGTTGCCCTTGGATAAAGTCGTCTTGAAGCACGACACCTTCACGGTGCGCCGTTAATGCATATTGTCCAAATGCTTTAATGTCTTTGTTAGAAATACCATTTATTGCTTTTTCAGTTAACCCTAAAGCAATGAGCTTGCCATAGCTCGCATTGTATGTTGTTTCAGCTTGTAATAATCGACTTTCACTCACCGTCTTATTACCCAGCTTTTTTACACGTTGCCATTCGGTTGAAGCGATTAAATAGTCAGCTTGTGCTTGTGCCATTGCTTCACTAAATAATGTAACTAACTTCTGACCTATTTCTACATACTCGCCAAGCGCTGCATGGCGACTGATAATGACTGACTCTGTACGTGGTGATACCACATAACTTTTATAGCCATTAGCTTTTATTTCGCCAGGTGCATATACGGAGCTAAATTGATATTCAGGCTTAACACTTTCCACTTTAATGTTAGCAAGCGACATCTTCTTTGGATCAATAGTGATACCTTCTTCATGTTCTTCTTCTCCCTCTCTATTACCACCTTCATGGCCGTGCTCGTCATGGTCACCTTTATCTTCTTCATGTCCCTTTTCGTGTTCATGCTCATCTTGATGTTCTTTTTCTTCTTGTTTCGAAACGTTTGTGACAGAACCAGTTCCATCTGACGACTGTGCAAAAGCATCATGATTTGTAGTAAACCCAACTAACAGGCAGCTAATTACTACGGCTAAAAATTTTTTACTAATTACTGTATTCATTTTTGTAACCTATATTTTTAATAAATTTAAGATTTCGTTTTTCGCTACTGAAAAAACAAAGCGCTCAAATCTCAAATTTGGATAACTGACCCATACTTAAAATGAAGGATATTTCTGCAAGCTTGAATTGATTTTCCAAACGTATTCCTGCATGAAGCCCTTCCGCACGTTGATTTAATGCAAGTAAGTAGTCAGAAGTATTAATGTCACCAGCTTCCCAGCGCTTATTTAATAAGTTTTCGCTGCTATCTAATCTGCCTTTTGTCAGTTTTTGCCATTGCTCATAATATTTTTTACTGACAATAAGCGATTCATAATTAGCTTTTGCTTCAAATGACTGCTTTCGATAAACCGACCGAAAGTTAGCCTCTGCTGCAATTGCTTCTGAATAAGCGGCTTTAACAGTATCTGAATAGTTATTTCTGATATTTAAAGGCATTGAGAAAGTCACGCCAATCAAGTCTTCATCTCCACTTTTCCCTGCGTTAACTCCAATGGTTGGATTGGCTTTAGATTCCATAGTGGTTAGTTGAGCTTTAGATTGTTTTATCTTCCATTGCGCTCTAGCGAGTTTAACTTTTGGATGTTCCTCAACCCACTGAGAGTTAAATGAATAGTTTGTTGCTCCAAAAGTAAATGAAAACAAATTGGTAGTATTAGGCGTCCAATCAGGCAATAACTCCTGAACATTTACCTCTGCATTTTTCAAAGCAATTTGCGACTCAGATATTTCACTGAAAACTTGGGACAAGTTTAAATAAACCAGTTCAGCGTCAAGTGGCTCTAAAAGTCCTGCTTTTCGCTTATCTTCAATAATTCCAACGAGCGTTTGTAATTGATTTTCTCTTACTGAAAGTAACTGAG
>NZ_BADU01000081.1:0-16675 GCF_000239875.1 Pseudoalteromonas sp. BSi20311
ATAATCAATAAGTTAAGCAAGCAATTAATACCAAGGCTTAAATTACCACAAAAATAGTTATACAAAATAACACTCTTAACTTTACTGTTATACTCACTGAGCTATCATAGGCAGCAATTAAAACTAATAGTGATCAGCCATATTCATGAGTTCAGTAAATATTATCGTTGGTAGTCAAATGGGATCCGCCGAGTACGTTGCAGAGCAGTTAAATGATGCACTTAACAACCAAGGGATTAATAGCCAACTACATGATCAACCTGAATTTAATGAAATAGATCAACAAAATACTATTTGGTTAGTTTGTACATCAACCTACGGTGCGGGTGATTACCCTGACAACCTGATTGGTTTTATCGAACAAGTATCTCAAGTGGATGATCTTTCACATTTAAAGTATTCGGTTATTGCACTTGGCGATACTAGTTACGACACTTATAACCTTGCAGGGCGAAATGTAGATACTCTTTTAAGCCAAAAAGGCGCTGTAAAAGTAGCACAACGTTTAGAGCTTAATATTCTTGATGAAGCACTGCCCGAAGATACGGCCTTAGCTTGGTTAGACTCATGGATAGCACAGACAGGTTTAAAATAGAAAGATCAAGCGAAAAGTTATAAATAAAGTTACCCACAATTTGCTAATAATTTAATAAGTTTTGTGGATAAACACTGATTAAACTGCTTTTTTAGCCATGCTTATCCATGGGATAAGATCGAGACTTGATCGGCCTGTGTATAACAGCCTGTTTTGATCAGAGCTTATTTGCCTGAAGATCCGATCATATTAACACCTTTAGATCCGATCTAATTATATGTTTTTAATCATGATCTAAAGCTTATCAACAGAAAAACCGATCAGTAGTAGTAATAGTATTAAAAGATCTCTTTAAAAGATCCTTTATATTATTAGAGATCACTTACTTAGATCTTGAGCACTGTTTAATCATTTATCTTCTGCTAATTTCTAGGTAGAATACGCTCCCTTTTGAAGTTTACTGGTTTGATTTAAGTAGGATCCCATTAATGATTTTTCACGAAAATTTTGACGTTATCGTAGTAGGTGGTGGACATGCAGGCACTGAAGCCGCATTGGCAGCTGCCCGTATGGGGATGAATACCCTGCTGCTGACTCACAATATGGATACCCTTGGTCAAATGTCTTGTAACCCAGCAATTGGTGGCATTGGCAAAGGCCATCTGGTTAAAGAAATTGATGCCCTAGGTGGCGCAATGGCTCAAGCTATTGACAAAGGCGGGATCCAATTCCGCACGCTTAATTCTTCTAAAGGCCCTGCTGTACGAGCGACGCGTGCACAAGCGGATCGTGCCTTGTACAAAGCGGCTATTCAAAACACACTTCAAAACCAAGAAAACTTAAAGATTTTTCAGCAATCATGTGATGATCTAATCGTTGAAAATGATCGTGTAACCGGTGTGGTGACACAAATGGGTTTACGTTTTAGTGCACCTAGTGTGGTACTAACCGTGGGTACATTCTTAGGCGGTCAAATTCATATCGGCCTTGAAAATTTCAAAGGTGGCCGAGCTGGCGATCCGCCTTCAATTGCCTTAGCTGATCGCTTACGTGAATTACCATTTAGAGTAGATCGTTTAAAAACCGGCACGCCACCGCGTATTGATGCCCGGACTGTTGATTTTAGTAAAATGCAAGAACAACCAGGTGATGCACCAACACCGGTATTCTCATTTATGGGTAAACAAAGCGACCATCCGCAACAAATTCCGTGTTACATCACTTACACCAATGAAAAAACACATGATGTTATTCGCAAAAACTTACATCGCTCACCTATGTACTCAGGTGTAATCGAAGGAATAGGCCCACGTTACTGTCCGTCTATTGAAGATAAAATTGTCCGTTTTGCAGATAAAGATAAACACCAGATATTTGTAGAGCCAGAAGGTTTAACGTCATACGAGTTATACCCTAACGGTATTTCAACTAGCTTACCGTTCGATGTGCAGTTAGAAATTGTGCAATCGATCACCGGCTTTGAGAACGCACACATTTGTCGTCCTGGCTATGCTATTGAATATGACTTTTTTGATCCACGCGATTTAAAACAATCATTAGAAACAAAGTTTATTGATGGCTTATTTTTTGCTGGTCAAATTAATGGTACTACCGGTTACGAAGAAGCGGGTGCGCAAGGTCTGATCGCAGGTATGAATGCAGCATTACAAGTACAAGGTAAAGAGTCGTGGACACCACGTCGTGATGAAGCCTATGTTGGCGTACTGATTGACGACTTAGCAACACTGGGTACAAAAGAACCGTACCGTATGTTTACTAGCCGCGCTGAATACCGTTTGCTACTTCGTGAAGACAACGCTGATATTCGTTTAACTGAAAAAGGTCGTGAACTAGGTCTAGTTAACGATGAACGTTGGCAAGCATTCAACGAAAAAATGGAAGTGATCGCTAAAGAGAAACAGCGTATTAAAGATACTTGGATCCATAAAGATCATGCCATGGTTAATAAAGTAAACGAATTACTAAAAACGCCACTTGTGCGTGAAGCCAGCTTAGAAGAGTTACTGCGTCGTCCAGAAGTGCGTTATAACGACTTGATGGCGATTGAAGGACTCGGATCTGAGTTCACTAATCAGGCCGCTCTAGAACAGGTTGAAATTCATACAAAGTACGCAGGTTATATCGCGCGTCAACAAGATGAGATCAATAAGCAGCTTCGTCATGAAGAAACAATCCTACCAAAAGAGTTTGATTATAAAACCGTCTCTGGTTTATCAAACGAAGTAGTTGCAAAGCTAATTGATGCTCGTCCAGACACTATCGGCCAAGCTTCGCGTATTTCTGGTATCACCCCAGCGGCGATTTCGCTATTATTAGTGTATCTGAAGAAGCAAGGCTTGTTACGCAAAACTGCGTAACGGTAAAGGTACATTGTGTTACAGCAACAATTAACAACTTTGTTAGCGCAAACTGATATTGCGCTAACACAAAAACAACAGCAACAACTTGTCCGCTATGTTGAATTACTCGATAAGTGGAATAAAGCCTATAACTTAACCTCGGTACGTTTGCCTCAAGAAATGATGGTTAAACATATAATGGATAGCTTAGTTGTTGCTCCTCACTTGACCGGTCATCATTATATTGATGTTGGCACAGGTCCTGGTTTACCGGGCATAGTGTTAGCTATTGCCTTACCTGAAACGCAGTTTGTATTATTAGATAGTTTAGGTAAACGTGTACGTTTTTTAATGCATGTTAAACATGAGCTTGGTCTTGATAATGTCACCCCGGTGCAGTCAAGAGTTGAAGAATATCAACCAAGTGTTAAATTAGATGGCGTACTAAGTCGTGCATTTGCATCGTTACAAGATATGATTGACTGGTGCTCGCACTTAATTGATCATTCAGGTAAGTTCATTGCACTTAAAGGGGTATTTCCAAGTGAGGAATTAGACTCACTCCCTACAGGTGTTAAGTTTGAGCAAAAAATTGCATTAGAAGTACCGGATTTAGATGCACAACGACATTTAATAATTCTTTCTAAAGACTAGGGATCAGAGACACTGTGGCAAAAGTCATCGCATTAGCAAATCAAAAAGGTGGAGTAGGTAAAACTACCACTGCCGTTAATCTCGCTGCATCTATGGCTGCAACGAAGCGTAAAGTGCTGTTAATAGATCTCGACCCGCAAGGCAATGCGACCATGGGCAGTGGCGTCGACAAATATGGTGACGTCCCTACTATCTATGACTTGCTCATAGAAGATAAGCCTATTGATGAAGTGATTATTAAAGAAACCTCAGGCGAATATCATATGATTGCTGCAAACGGTGATGTGACCGCTGCAGAAGTTAAGCTGATGGAATTATTTGCGCGAGAAGTACGTTTGCGTAACGCGCTTGAAAAAATACAAGATCAGTATGAGTTTATTTTTATAGACTGCCCGCCTTCTTTAAATATGTTAACCGTTAATGCCATGGCCGCTGCCGATTCTATTTTAGTACCTATGCAATGTGAATATTATGCACTGGAAGGATTAACAGCATTAATGGACACGATTACGCAACTTGCTAAGTTAGTTAACCCTAACTTACAGATTGAAGGCATACTTCGTACTATGTACGATCCGCGTAATCGACTAGCAAATGATGTATCAGAACAATTAAAACAACATTTTGGCGATAAAGTATACCGTACGGTGATCCCACGTAATGTTCGACTTGCAGAAGCCCCAAGTTTTGGTGCCCCAGCAATGTACTACGATCGAGCATCAAGTGGCGCGAAAGCTTATTTAGCTCTCGCTGGTGAAATGCTACGCAGAAAAGAAAAAACAACTCCCGTTGTCGCCTAACTTTGAGGTAAAAAAATAACATGTCTGCTAAAAAACGAGGTTTAGGCCGAGGACTCGATGCGCTTTTAAGTTCATCTAAACCTGCACCAAGCGAAGGCAAGGAACAGGACAATGCTAACGTAACCAGCGCAGTTGAAAATGCAGCGCAGCCTAGTAACAGTGAATTACAAAAACTACCGATCGAGCTTTTACACTCAGGTAAGTACCAACCTCGTAAAGACATGTCTGAAGAGGCACTCGAAGAACTCGCCAGTTCGATACGCTCACAAGGAATTATTCAACCTATCGTTGTGCGCCCTGTTGCGCATAACAGCTACGAGATTATTGCTGGTGAACGTCGTTGGCGTGCTGCGCAAATAGCTAAGCTTGAGTTTGTACCCTGTATTATTAAAGACGTACCTGATGAAGCTGCCGTTGCTATTGCTCTGATTGAAAATATTCAGCGTGAAGACTTAAACGCTATGGAAGAAGCGATTGCACTTAATCGGTTGCTTAATGAGTTTGAGTTAACACATCAACAAGTGGCTGATGCAGTTGGTAAATCACGTACGACCGTGACTAACTTATTACGCTTAAATAATCTAAATAACGATGTAAAGATATTGTTAGAGCATGGTGACATTGAAATGGGCCACGCTCGTTGCTTGTTAGCACTTGAAGGCGAAGTGCAATCAGATGCAGCCCGTTTAGCTGTTGCAAAGGCATTGACCGTTCGCGAAACCGAAAAACTAGTTCGTTCTATTTTAGAGCCAGCTCCAGCAAAAGAAGTAATAGAAAAAGACCCAGATGTTAAACAGTTAGAGCAGCAGCTTGCTGATAACCTAGGGGCAAAGGTAGAAATAAATTACAACAAAAAAGGCAAAGGGAAGTTGGTTATTTCTTACACTAATCTTGACGAGTTAGACGGTATTTTAAACCGTATCAATCAAGACTATTCCCACCATTAATTCATTGGATGTCTAAAAAGGGACATTTACAGCGATTTTGTGTTACAAAGCACCTACTCAAGTTGCAAAACTGGCAGGATTAAGTATAATTTCGCCAGTTTTCATACCCTGACAATTAGAGCGTCATAAAGGTTAATTAAAAGTGACTAATAAGTTAGCGAGCCCGTATAGGCTTGCCGCATTAAAATTAATTTGCCTTCAGGGATTTGTAGCCCTTTTAGCTGCACTAATAATTTTTATAGGTTGGGAAACCAATGCCGCACTTTCAGCTCTAGCTGGTGGCGCAGTCGCAGTACTTCCTAACTTTGTATTTGCGCTTTATGCATTCAGATATATGGGTGCAAGTCGAGCAAATCAAGCGTATGCCTCGTTAAAACGCGGCAACGGATTAAAATTTATGCTAACAATCGTTTTGTTTGCACTAATGCTAAAGCTTTATCCGGTAGTACTGCTACCTTTCTTTTGTGCTTATGTGTTGGTGTTGTTTACAGGATTGTTTACACCCGTTTTTTTTAAACATTAACTTTTGGGATATAACATGGCTGCAGAAGAAGTTACTCTATCTAGCCATATTCAGCACCACTTAACCAATGCTAAGATGTGCTCGACCGACGCTGGTCTTGCCTTCAATAAAGCATGTACGGATAGTGGCTTCTGGACATGGCATATAGATACCCTCGCATGGTCTATCGGACTAGGTCTAATATTTTTATGGATCTTCCGTAGTGCCGCAAAAAAATCAACTCTGGGTGTACCTGGAAAACTTCAATGTTTCATTGAAATGGTTGTTGAGTTCGTTGGCGACAACGTACGCGATACCTTCCACGGTAAAAGTAAGCTAATTGCACCATTAGCATTAACAATATTCGTTTGGATATTCTTAATGAACTTAATGGATTTAATCCCAGTTGACTTCCTACCTGCATTTGCTGGCTTTGTTGGCGAAACTGCATTCGGTATGGATTCACACGACGTATACATGAAAATCGTACCAACTACAGATATCAACATGACAGCTGCACTTGCGCTGGGCGTGTTCATTCTAATGATTGGTTACTCAATTAAAATCAAAGGTATCGGCGGTTTTATTAAAGAACTAACACTTCACCCGTTTAGTTCAAACAATACAGCTATGCAGATTCTTTTAATCCCATTCAACCTATTACTAGAGCTTATCGCATTGGTTTCTAAGCCGTTTTCACTGGCTCTGCGTTTGTTCGGTAACTTATATGCAGGTGAGTTAATCTTCATCCTTATAGGTGCTGTAGGTTTAATGCAACTACCGTTGCACTTTGTGTGGGCTGTATTCCATATCTTAGTAATCGTATTGCAGGCATTCGTATTCATGATGCTTACAATCGTATACCTAAGCATGGCAAGTTCAGATAATCACTAATTACTATATTTACAATTTTACTTTTACTTTTAATACAATTGAAACTTTGGAGAAATAAATGGAAGCTTTAGAATTATTAAACGGCTTAAAATACATCGCAGTAGCTTTACTTATCGGTTTCGGTGCAATCGGCACAGCAATCGGTTTTGGTAACATGGGCGGTAAATTCCTTGAAGCATGTGCACGTCAACCTGAGCTAGCACCATCGCTACAAGTTAAAATGTTTATCCTTGCTGGTCTAATCGATGCTGTAGCAATGATTGGTGTTGGTATCGCGATGGTATTGTTGTTCGTACTTTAATTTTATTTTTTGAACAGCTTACTATTTAAGGAGGAGCGGTTGTGAACTTAAACGCCACTCTTATCGGTGAATTAATTGCGTTTACGGTGTTCGTATTATTTTGTATGAAATACGTATGGCCACCACTAAACGGTGCAATTGAAGCTCGCCAGAAGAAAATCGAAGATGGTTTAGCTGCCTCTGATAGAGCCGAGAAAGACTTAGAACTAGCGCAACAGAAAGCTGCAGAACAGCTTAAAGATGCAAAGGCTCAAGCGGCTGATATCATTGATCAAGCTAAAAAGCGTGCCGTGCTAATTGTTGACGAAGAAACTGTTCGTGGTCAGCAAGAGCGTGAAAAAATTATTGCTCAAGGGCACTCTGAAATTGAATCAGAGCGTAACCGTGTGACAGAAGAGCTACGTAAGCAAGTAGCAACTCTGGCAGTGGTTGGCGCAGAAAGAATTTTAGAGCGCGAAATCAATCAAGCCGCACATAGTGACATCGTTGAAAAACTTGTCGCTGAGCTGTAATTAGGAGGGTATGAGCATGTCTGAATTGACTACTATCGCTCGCCCATACGCTAAAGCGGCTTTTGAACTTGCCGTTGAAAAAGGCGCTATTGAAAGCTGGAATGACATGTTGTTCTTTGCTGGCCACGTTGCCAGCAATGAACAGGCATCTACCATTTTAGCTGGATTGCCTACTGCTACCGCACAAGCTGAGTTATTTATTAACTTATGTGGTGAGCAGCTCAACGAACAAGGTCAGAACCTAGTTAAGGTGATGGCTGAAAATGGACGTTTGATTGCACTACCTGAAGTTGCCCATTTATTTTCTGCTTTAAAAGCAGACTATGAAAAAGAAATCGATATTGATGTGATTTCGGCAACACCTCTTGCTGCAGCCCAGCAAGAATCATTGGTAGCGGCACTTGAAAAACGTTTCGCACGCAAAGTTAAGCTGAATTGTAGTGAAGACGCTACAGTAGTTGGCGGCCTTATTATTAAGGCAGGCGACACTGTAATTGACGGCTCTTTACGCGGTAAATTAAATCGCTTAGCCACAACACTACAATCGTAATTGGGAAAAAGAGCATGCAACTTAATTCCACTGAAATTTCAGATCTGATCAAACAACGTATTGAGAAGTTCGAAGTTGTAAGTGAAGCTCGTAACGAAGGTACAATTGTATCTGTTACTGACGGTATCATTCGCATCCACGGTCTAGCTGACTGTATGCAAGGTGAGATGATTGAGCTTCCTGGCAACCGTTATGCTATCGCACTAAACCTTGAGCGTGACTCAATTGGTGCAGTAGTAATGGGTCCTTACGCTGACCTTACAGAAGGCGTAAAAGTATACACTACTGGTCGTATCTTAGAAGTTCCTGTTGGTGCGGGTCTACTTGGTCGTGTTGTAAACACGCTAGGTGCTCCTATCGATGGTAAAGGCGCTTTAGATAACGACGGTTTTGAACCTGTAGAAAAAATTGCACCAGGTGTAATCGAGCGTCAATCAGTAGATGAGCCAGTACAAACTGGTTACAAATCTATCGATGCGATGATCCCAGTTGGTCGTGGTCAGCGTGAGCTTGTTATCGGTGACCGCCAAACAGGTAAAACTGCACTAGCAATCGATGCAATCATCAACCAAAAAGACACAGGCGTTAAGTGTGTGTACGTAGCGGTTGGTCAAAAAGCATCTACTATTGCTAACGTAGTACGTAAATTAGAAGAGCACGGTGCACTTGCAAATACTATCGTAGTTGTAGCATCTGCTTCTGAATCTGCGGCACTTCAGTACTTAGCACCGTTCTCGGGCTGTACTATGGGTGAATACTTCCGTGACCGTGGTGAAAACGCATTAATCGTATATGATGATTTATCTAAGCAAGCTGTTGCTTACCGTCAAATCTCATTGCTACTTAAGCGTCCACCAGGCCGTGAAGCATACCCAGGTGACGTATTCTACCTTCACTCGCGTCTTTTAGAGCGTGCATCACGTGTAAACACTGATTACGTAGAAAAGTTCACTAATGGTGAAGTGAAAGGTAAAACAGGTTCATTGACGGCATTGCCTATCATTGAAACTCAAGGCGGCGACGTTTCTGCGTTCGTACCGACAAACGTTATCTCTATCACCGATGGTCAGATCTTCTTAGAAACTGACTTATTCAACTCAGGTATCCGTCCGGCAGTAAATGCTGGTATCTCGGTATCGCGTGTTGGTGGTGCTGCACAAACTAAAATCGTTAAGAAACTAGGTGGCGGTATCCGTCTAGCCCTAGCTCAGTACCGTGAATTAGCTGCGTTCTCGCAGTTCGCGTCTGACCTTGATGATGCTACTCGTGCTCAACTTGAGCATGGTGAGCGTGTAACAGAGCTAATGAAGCAGAAACAGTACGCGCCAATGTCTGTTGCTGAAATGTCTTTGTCGTTATTCGCAGCTGAGAAAGGTTACTTGCAAGACATCGAAATCTCTAAAATCATGGATTTCGAAGCGGCATTACTTTCTTTCGCAAATAGCACATACGCAGAGCTTATGGCTCAAATCAATGAAACTGGTAACTACAACGCCGAGATCGAAGCGCAGCTTAAAGAACTTCTAGAGAAGTGCAAGTCTACGCAAACTTGGTAATTTAGTTATTAATGGTGTGCTTTATATCCTAAAGCACACCTTGATTCGGAGAGAGAGTCATGGCCAGCGGAAAAGAGATTAAAAGCAAGATCGGCAGTATTAAAAATACTCAAAAGATCACTAGCGCAATGGAAATGGTTGCTGCGTCTAAAATGAAAAAGGCGCAAGAACGAGTGGCTTCAAGCCGTCCATACGCTGAAAAATTACGTAAAGTGATTGGTCGTGTTGCTCAAGCAAATCTTGATTTTACTCACCCGTTCTTAGAAGAGCGTGAAGTAAAACGAGTTGGTTATATTGTTATCTCTACTGACCGTGGTCTATGTGGCGGCTTAAACTCAAATGAGTTTAAGAAAGTTGCATTAGACATTAAAGCGTGGAAAGAGAAAGGCGTAGATGCTGATTTTGCTACTTTAGGTAGTAAAGCAGCTGGCTTCTTTCAACGTTTTGGTGGTCAAGTGCTTGCTAAAAAAGCAGGTCTTGGAGATAAGCCTTCAGTACAGGACGTAATTGGTCCGGTAAAAATAATGCTAGATGCATTCTCTGAAGGTAAAATTGACCGTTTATTCCTGGTATATAACAACTTTGTTAATACCATGAAGCAAGAGCCAATAGTAGATCAGTTACTCCCTTTGCCAAAAGCTGAAGAAGAAGTATCTACACATGCGTGGGATTATTTATATGAACCAAACCCAGAGGCTATTTTAGAGTCTTTGTTAGTACGTTTCATTGAATCTCAAGTATACCAAGGTGTAGTTGAAAACGCTGCCTCTGAACAGGCTGCCCGCATGGTTGCAATGAAAGCTGCAACTGATAATGCCGGTGACCTTATGGATGAGTTACAGCTTGTATATAACAAAGCTCGCCAAGCAGCAATCACACAAGAAATTAGTGAGATTTGTTCTGGTTCAGCAGCAGTTTAATGCTTCAGGCAAAGATTAACGAGAGGAATAGACATGAGTTTAGGTAAGGTCGTCCAAATTATCGGCGCCGTTGTGGATATCGAATTTCCACAAGACAGCGTGCCAGCCGTATATGACGCGCTAAAAGTAACAGATGGCGATTTAGCTGGTTTGACTTTAGAAGTTCAACAGCAGCTAGGTGGCGGTGTGGTACGTACTATCGCACTAGGTACTACAGACGGTTTACGTCGTGGTGCTTCAGTAGAAAACACAGGCGAAGCAATTCAAGTTCCAGTTGGTACTAAGACCCTAGGTCGTATCATGAACGTGCTTGGTGAGCCAATTGATGAAGCAGGTCCAATCGGTGAAGACGAGCGTATGTCTATCCACCGTGCAGCACCTACTTACGAAGAGCAATCAAGCTCAGTTGAGCTTTTAGAAACGGGTATCAAGGTAATCGACCTTGTATGTCCATTCGCTAAAGGTGGTAAAGTTGGTTTATTCGGTGGTGCCGGTGTTGGCAAAACCGTAAACATGATGGAACTTATCCGTAACATCGCAATCGAGCACAGCGGCTACTCAGTATTCGCAGGTGTTGGTGAGCGTACTCGTGAGGGTAACGATTTCTACCATGAAATGAACGATTCAAACGTACTTGATAAAGTATCGCTTGTATACGGTCAGATGAACGAGCCACCGGGTAACCGTTTACGCGTAGCGTTAACAGGTCTTACTATGGCTGAGAAGTTCCGTGACGAAGGTCGCGACGTACTTTTCTTCGTAGATAACATCTACCGTTATACACTTGCGGGTACAGAAGTATCAGCACTTCTTGGTCGTATGCCATCAGCGGTAGGTTACCAGCCTACACTTGCTGAAGAAATGGGTGTACTTCAAGAGCGTATCGCATCTACTAAGACTGGTTCAATTACTTCAATCCAAGCGGTATACGTACCTGCGGATGATTTAACGGATCCATCTCCAGCAACAACGTTTGCTCACTTAGATGCAACAGTGGTACTTTCACGTGATATCGCATCACTAGGTATCTACCCAGCGGTAGACCCTCTTGATTCATCTTCACGTCAGCTTGATCCACAAGTAATTGGTGAAGAGCATTACGGTATAGCGCGTGGCGTTCAAACAGTTCTTCAGCGTTACAAAGAACTTAAAGACATCATCGCGATTCTAGGTATGGACGAGCTTTCTGACGAAGATAAGCAACTTGTATCTCGTGCACGTAAAATCCAGCGTTTCCTATCTCAGCCATTCTTCGTGGCAGAGGTATTTACAGGTGCGCCAGGTAAATATGTTTCACTTAAAGACACAATTGCAGGCTTCAAAGGTATCTTAAACGGTGAGTTTGATGATATGCCAGAGCAAGCGTTCTACATGGTTGGCTCTATTGAAGAAGCTCAAGAAAAAGCCAAAAGCATGTAATTAGGAGGGTAGTATGGCAGCTATGACTGTACATCTTGATGTAGTAAGTGCTGAAGAGAAATTATTTTCTGGTTTAGTAGAATCTATTCAAGTATCTGGTAGTGAAGGTGAGTTAGGTGTTAATGCCGGTCACGCCCCACTACTAACTGCCCTTAAACCTGGTATGGTACGTTTAGTTAAGCAATTTGGTGAAGAAGAACTCATCTATATTGCTGGCGGTACACTAGAAGTTCAACCGAACATAGTGACCGTACTTGCTGATACAGCTGTTCGTGGTGAAGACCTGGACGAGAAAGCTGCAGAGCAAGCTAAACGTGACGCTGAAGCCCAAATGGCAAAAGGTGCATCTGCTGAGCTTGATTACAATCAAGCCGCAATGCAACTAGCTGAAGCAATTGCTCAGCTACGCGTTATTCAGCAATTACGTAAAAAGTAAGCCTATCTGGTTTTTAAAAGCCCACTTTATGTGGGCTTTTTTGTGCCTGATGATAAATCCCGTCGCTATTTGTAAATAAATTAATCGTTATGGCTAATATCTCTTCATTATTACTTATATCTGCGCAAGATCCTCGTTACAATAACCCTATTCTATTAGGTGTTACTTTGCTTAAGTTAAGATTCAGTAGCCATTGCTTAGCCTACTGAGTATTTGCACATGATGTGACTTACGTAATCTACTTTGCAGCACACTTATTCTATTAAGCTAAAACAACGGAAAAAGGAAATTGTTTTAATGGCTCTAACAACAGTAATTCTTGCAGCGGGTAAAGGTACTCGTATGCGCTCTGCTCTGCCTAAGGTACTGCATAAAGTGGCAGGTAAACCTATGGTGCAACATGTTATCGATAATGCCAATGCGCTAGGTGCTACATCGACTAACTTAGTTTATGGTCATGGCGGCGAATTATTACAACAACAACTTGCCGATAATAACGTAAACTGGGTACTGCAAGCTGAGCAGCTAGGTACAGGCCACGCAGTGGCACAAGCAAATCCTCATATTAACGATAACGACACTGTACTGGTTTTATACGGTGACGTACCTTTAACTAAGCAATCTACACTTGAACGTTTATTAGCAGCGACACCTAAAAATGGCTTAGCAGTGTTAACCGTTAATCTAGCAAACCCAAATGGTTACGGGCGTATGCTACGTGTTGATGGCAAGCTAGTAGGTATTGTTGAACAAAAAGATGCCAATGCAGAGCAGTTACTTATTAACGAAGTAAACACCGGTATTATGGCGGTTAATGGCAAGCTTTTAAAAACATGGTTAGGTAATTTATCTAACAATAATGCTCAAGGCGAATACTACCTAACAGATATAGTTGCTATGGCGCACAGTGAAGGTGTAGAAATTACATCAGCACAGCCTGATCATCCAATGGAAGTTGAAGGTGCAAATAACCGCGTACAACTTGCAGGATTAGAGCGTGCTTACCAAGCATGGCAAGCAGAAGAACTCATGCTAAATGGTGCAACTCTTGCCGACCCTGCACGTATTGACGTACGTGGCGATGTTAAAACAGGTGAAGATGTCCTTATCGATATCAACGTTATTTTTGAAGGTAATGTAACCTTAGGTAATAATGTACAAATTGGCCCTAACTGCGTACTTAAAAACTGTAGCATCGGCGATAATGTTATTATTAAAGCTAATACACTAATTGAAGATGCATCAGTTGCGGCTAAATGTACACTCGGTCCATACGCCCGCCTTCGCCCTGGTGCAGTAATGGAAGAAGACTCGCACATTGGTAATTTTGTCGAAATGAAAAAAACCCGTTTAGGCAAAGGTTCTAAAGCAAACCACTTAAGTTACTTAGGTGATGCTGAAATTGGCGAGAAAGTGAATATTGGCGCAGGCACAATTACCTGTAACTACGATGGCGTGAATAAAGCAAAAACCATTATTGGCAATAATGCCTTTATAGGGTCTAACTCGTCACTGGTTGCTCCTGTAAATATTGGTGCTACAGCAACCGTTGGCGCAGGCTCTGTTATTACCAATGCCGTAGCGGATGATCAGCTAGCTGTAGCACGTGGCAAGCAACGTAATTTAGATGGTTGGAAACGTCCTGTTAAAAAATAGTAATGATCATTACTTATTAAATATTTAAAGGCGAGTTTAATGACTCGCTTTTTTATTACCTAAATATAATTCAAATAACAATGCCATACTATTGTCATCCCTGTGTGTTGATATTTAACTAATACAACACTAAGGAAAACAATAATGTTAAACAAATCAATAATAGCCCTTTCTTTGCTATCACTATTAACTGGTTGCTCACTAGATGGTGATGACGGCCAAAATGGCGCTCAGGGTGTACAAGGTACAGCGGGTAATAATGGCGAAAACGGCACTAATGCAAATTCAGCTTTAAATATAAATCTTATTGGCCGCGCAGTCCTCAATGCACAAAGCCCAGAGGGGGCAGCTGAAATAGTCGCCTACCAAGCCTCTAAAAAATGGATTTATGCCATTAATAGCTCTGGCGATGAGGCTGTTGTGAATATCATTCCTGCCGATACGTTCGACACCGCAGCATTAGTAAAAGATAACGAAGGTATTGTAAACGCGACCAACTTAGCCTCTGCCATTACGCTCTCACTAAATGAAAATACGCCTGGTGATGCAAACAGCATAGCTATCGATGCAAATAACCAATTATTAGCGGTAGCAATGGCTGCTACAAACGTGGGCGAAGCTGGCCAAATAGCGTTTTACAATATTGGCGGAGATACACCAGTATTTATTAAAAATGTAACTGTAGGTGCCCTACCCGACATGGTGACATTTAGCCATGATGGTGAAAAAGTAGTGGTTGCTAATGAAGGTGAACCTAATGGCGACTACAGTATCGACCCCGAAGGCACAATTAGCATTATCGATATCAATAACGGCACTATTGCCGATACCGCTTTGAGCATAAACTTTCAAGCTTACAATAATAAGCAAGCAGAATTAGAAGCGCAGGGCTTAGTGTTTGCCAATCCTACTGGACGTACTATCAATGGCAGCTTAATAAATACCACCGTTGCTATGGATTTAGAGCCAGAATATGTGAGTATTTCCAAGGATAATAAATACGCGTATGTCTCTATTCAAGAAAATAACGGCCTAGCTATCATCAACCTTGAAGATAATTCCCTTGAGCTAAAAGGGCTCGGTTTTAAAGATTGGTCAAACTTACAATTTGACGCATCGGACAAAGACGGTGGTGTTAACTTTAAATCATACCCTGGTTTATATGGCATGTATCAGCCAGATACAATTGCAAGTTTTAGCTGGAAAGGAGCCAACTTTATTGTATCTGCCAATGAGGGTGATGCACGCGAATACTTTTTTGATGCCAGTGGTGAAGCTGATTGCATCGCTCAGGGTGGCCTTGATTATGACGCTAAAGATGGGTGTTTGGCATATATAGATGAAAGCCGCGTAGAAGATCTAACGCTCGCAGCCAATTTTGATTACTTGAATAACGATGATAACGACATTGGTCGTTTAAAAGTTACAACAGTAAAAGGTGATAAAAATAACGACGGCCAATACGAATCGCTTTATGCCTATGGCGCACGCTCATTTACCATTTGGGATAGCAATGGGCTGGTGGTGTTTGACTCAGGCGATCAAATTGCACGAGTAACCGCTTCTGTTCATGGCAATGCATTCAATAATAACGAAGATGAAAATAAAGGCGATACACGCTCAGATGATAAAGGGGCAGAACCCGAAGCGCTAACATTAGGTGAGGTTGGCGATAGGTTATTTGCTTTTGTTGGCTTAGAGCGTATGGGCGCAATAATGGTGTTTGATATAACCAACCCTTACGATGTGAAATTTCAAGACTATTTTTATAATCGTGGTTTAGAACCAAGTGCAGATATAACTGGCGATCTTGCTCCTGAAGGAATGACATTTGTTCCTGCAGCGCAAAGTGCAACAAACGAAGCACTGCTTATAGTCGGTAATGAAATCTCAGGCTCAATTGCCGTATGGGAAATAACAACTCAGTAATTAGTAAAGTTTTAAGTAAAAGCGATGTAGCGGTTATCTATAAATCGCTTTTACTTCCTCCCCTCTCAATAATCATGCCTTATGTGAATGCTTTTTAATCAAAAACAGCCCTGCAGCCCTTCATTTGTATGGTTACTGTACTAAATTGAAATTAATTTAATAAAACTGAAATAAAGCATTGACCCTCTCCAGAATATCCCTATAATGCGCATCCACTGACCCGGCAGGCAGCAATGAAAAGCGCTGAACAAACGGTAAGTGAGTCGAGTAAAACTTAGCTTTCAAATCTTTTAAAAGAAACTGAAAATTAAGTGTTGACAAAAGAATAGGAAAGCGTAATATGCGCATCCCTAGCGAGATAAAGTTTAACGCTTTAATCGCAACGTTCTTTAACAATATAAAGCAATCATCTGTGTGGGCACTCGTACAGATTGAGTTCTAACAGCCAAGCTACTTAGGTAGTGAGGCAAACAAATTTAGAGTCTCAATTTAAACTGAGTGACCAACAGCAATAACTACTTAGGTAGGAATTGCAGCACAGTCAATTCAATATCGAAAGATATTAAATAAATTCAGAATTCATTGAGCTGTCGAAAGACAAAAAACTTTTTAATTGAAGAGTTTGATCATGGCTCAGATTGAACGCTGGCGGCAGGCCTAACACATGCAAGTCGAGCGGTAACAGGAAGTACTTGCTACTTTGC
>NZ_BADU01000080.1:0-58045 GCF_000239875.1 Pseudoalteromonas sp. BSi20311
TTTTTACTTATCCGATTAGATTACACATTTTGCGGTGCTATTGTAGCCCCTTTGTTTGAACACATTTTAATTTGAAAAGAACAACAGGTCCAAGATGTCAGGCCATTAAATTATAAACACTCATTTAAGTTATAAATGATGAGTAAATGTTGTTTATTTAAGGTGTTAGTACTGTTTATAGAAAATCAAAGAATATATTTATTATTGTTCATTAACAAACCTTTACAACCAAATGATTATGCAATACCTTTAGATGAGTTTAAATTGCATAAACACTCAAATAAGTATTTATAATATAGTCAATGGAATGAATATATGAATTATGCTTCTCAAGCACAAAAGGTAAAATCTTACATTGTTGAGTTATCAACAAAGGTACAACGCGATGATTGCTTAGTAGCAGAACAATTACCACATAACTTTAAAGAATCAGCTTACAAACTGTTTTATCAAACCATTAGGGTTCCTCGTCCTTACCGCTTTGAAGAACCCAACCCTATTTTAGCGCTATTTAGACTCATTGAACATTCTTTAGACTTTATTAATCCCTTTCAACAAGTCATTTTAAAGCAGCTAGAAAAGTGGTGGTTAGAATGGCATTTTGTTGCCACTATGAATGCTTCTCTTGAAATGAAACACGTTGAACAGCAGCGTTTTGTTAGTAGTGCAACTGAACATCCAATGCGAAAACATGAACTGAGCCATTATGCAAAATTATTTACTATTTTGCCTTTGCCCGTGTGTAATGTTTGTATGGTAACCGGCGATATTTTAAAGCTTAATCAACGGTTTGTAGATGTATTTGGCTATACAATTGATGATATCCCTAATTTAAAACAGTGGTGGAAGGTCGCGTATCCTGAGCCTAGTTATAGAGAGTCTGCTCAAACGATGTGGGGTGAGTCTTTAGCGCAGGCAAATAAAAATAATGACGATATTCCTGCTAATGACTATCAAATTGTATGTAAAGATGGTTCGAAAGTGATAATGCAAGTGTCAGGTATTAGTGTAGAAAGTGAATTTATTGCTGTATTTAACGATGCGACGGAGCGTTTGAAAACCCAAGAGATACTCAGCGATATGGCCTTTTTAGACTCATTGACTAAAATTGCCAACAGACGCCGTTTTGACGAAAAATTACATGCTGAATTTAAAAAACTGATAAAAGTAAATACTCAACTTTCTATGATCATTATTGATATAGATAATTTCAAAAAATTTAATGATAGGTATGGTCATATTGCAGGGGATAAGTGTTTACATAGCGTAGCGCAAAAGCTAGCAGAAACAGTCAGTCGTCCTGAGGACTTTGTAGCGCGCTATGGCGGAGAAGAGTTTGTTGTTTTACTCCCACAAACAGATAATCAAGGTGCACTCTTTATTGCAGAACAAATACAAAAATCTATTGAAGATTTAGCGATAGCTCATGAAGATAGTTTTACTGGCTTTCTCTCTGTGAGTATGGGAGTTCATACGGTAAAACATGGCGAAAAAACTAACCATGTCGATTTCTTTAAAGCAACGGATAGTGCGCTGTATTATGCAAAAAGGCAGGGCAGAAATTGTATTGCCTTAGGAAGGCATGAATAACACAGCATGTTTAACCTTTGCTTTTAATGCCAGATAAGCAAAGACTAACGTAAAGTATTAACTGTTGGTTGGTGGCCCACTGATTTTATATTGACCTGTTTCAATTCCATCGAGTGTGTATTTACCAATACTATAGCGAATTAACCGTAACGTTGGGTGGCCAATGTGTGCGGTCATTCGTCGAACTTGACGGTTCTTCCCCTCGTTTATAGTGATACTCAACCAAGATGTTGGAATTGATTTACGTTCTCTCACTGGGGGAGTGCGTGGCCAAAGCGCTGGTTCATCGATTAACTTTACCTGTGCAGGTAAGGTTAATCCATCTTTGAGTTCGACCCCTTGACTGAGCGCATCAATAGATGCTTCTGTAGGCACCCCCTCAACTTGTACCCAGTACGTTTTGTTGGTTTTTTTACCAGGAGCGGTTAAGGTATTTTGTAATTTCCCGCAATTGGTCAATAATAACAAGCCTTCACTGTCTCTGTCTAAGCGACCCGCAGCATAAACATCTTTAATAGGAATAAAATTAGCCAGTGTTTGTCTATTTTGCTCGTCTGTGAATTGGCAAAGGACATCATAAGGTTTGTTAAATAAAATAACTTTTTTATCGCTTTGGGCTATCTGTGGCTTAATTGCTCTTTTTATCGGGCTCTTTTTTACAGCACTGCGCGAATATGTACGACCTGTATTGCGTTTACTTGTTGATGATGACGTGTTTTTAGCTTTTTGTTTCATTAAATACACCGTGCAGGTTTAGGTAAGCCCGCAATTTTAGTGGCTTGTTTGGCCGGTCCCTTCGGAAAAAGCTTATACAGGTACATGCTATTACCTTTATCCTCACCGAGCGCTTTAGCCATCGCTTTGACTAACATTCTAATGGCTGGACTGGTGTTGTATTCTAGATAAAATGCGCGCACAAAGTTAACAACTTCCCAATGCTGCTCGGTTAATATAATGCTTTCATGTTGTGCAATAACATCGGCTAACTCTTTTGACCAATCAGTATGATCTAGCAGGTAACCTTGCTTATCTGTGTCTATTGTTTGATTATTAAATTCCAGCATAAATCACCAAGTAATTGATTGTTTAGATGATAAACTTAGGGTAACGAACTCATCATAGCTAATCGCTTTATCATTCAAATTTAAAGAGATACCACGCGCCGCTGCATCGTCCTTTAAAATATAAAGCGAATCGGCAAATTGTCTGTATTGCCCTTTAGCAAAACAGGCATCACCCACTAATAAAACCGAGTCTGTTAGCATAATCAGATTATCGAGACTGTTTGCACTGTAGTAATTCAGTGGTTTTGAAAATATATGTAAAGTGCTCATAGCGTTACCACGTGCTGCTGATTTTGAATTAACTGTTTTTGGGCATTAAAGTTAACGGTTTTTACTTCAATAAGTAGCTCATTTTTACTTAAACCGTAGTCAATGAGTGACTTCTCACACACGTAGATATTATCAACATCATATATTTCTAGGGTTTTAATATTTTTAAAAAAATCTTTAAGCCCCAAACTATTCGGGCTTTGATTTTTTTTAAGAGCTAGCACCGCAGGACCGCTAAACAACCAACTTATATTTTGATCAACTGCGGCAAAAATAAGGGTCATATCAAGTGCATCGCGAATATGCATGTCATCAAATGGGCTTGATTGACTAATAACGAGTACATTAATCATTTAAATTGTATCCATTTATCTGCTTCACTGGCTAACATAGCAAATTCAGCGAGGCCAGCTACAGCGAATACACCAGTATTTTGCATATCTAAGCCACGCTTTTCAGCTGCCGTAACGCACAGCATTAAATTAATATTTTTGTCGGCTAGCTGTTGCCAAAGCGAGGATAAATTGAGCTCATCAGAGGCAAGCTCAAAATGAGTAGAAGCATGATAGATACCATCTTGGTATAAAAATATTGCATCAATACTATGCCCTTGTGCTAAACAAGCGTGAGCAAATTTAACAATACGCTGTGTGGTATCGTGATCCGATGGTGGAGTATGTAAAGAAAGTACAAAGCGTGCCAAAACTATTCCAATAAAAAAGCCCCAATAAAGGGGCTATTTTAACAGAACTATTTAATTAGTCATTATTTGCGCCAAGTAACGCAAGTAAAGACGTAAATAAGTTATAAACGCTCAGGTATAAAGAAACCGTTGCGCGGATATAATTCGTTTCGCCGCCATTAATGATTCTGCTCGTATCGAACAAAATTAGGCCAGACATGATTAGTACCACGGCTGCGTTTAGTACCATAAACATTAAAGAGCTACCTAGGAAAATATTTACAATACTTGCCACGATAACCACAATTAAGCCCACAGTTAAAAAACCACCCATGAACGAGAAATCTTTTTTAGTGTTAAGTGCATAAGCAGATAAACCAAAGAAGATTAACGCCGTAGAACCTAGCGCTTGCATAATTAGCATAGGGCCATTAGGTAATTGTGCATAGTGATTAAGGAGTGGGCCTAAACCAGCGCCCATTAATCCTGTAAACGCAAACACCCAAAATACACCAGATGCTGTGTCGGCTTTTTTGTTAACAACAAAAAGCAGACCAAATGAGACCAGTGTAAATACTAGTCCCATGAAATAAGGTAATTGCAGTGCCATTGAAATGCCGGCGGTGACGGCACTAAATGCAAGTGTCATTGCAAGTAGAAAATAAGTGTTTTTAAGCACTTTGTTTGTTTCAATGGTCGACATTACCGGCTTTGCAGTATTGTACGATTGATTAAATGCCATTGTAGAGCTCCTGTAAGTGAAACTAAGTAGTTCCTGTAATTTAACTAAAATTAGATTACCAACTCTTATATGTTTGGGCAAACCTTTGTAGATCAATAGACAACTAAATTTAAATAAAAGTTCACTCGGCGTATAGGAATCGCCCTTTTTGCTTTATGTTTAAATAAATTAGTTGTTTTTTAATCACTTGAACAAATAATTGAAAAAAAAGCTTCACAAAGCCCATGGGTTTCCCTATTATTCAGGCCGTGCGGAGAGATGGCAGAGTGGTCGAATGCACCGGTCTTGAAAACCGGCAGGGGTTTATAGCCCCTCTAGGGTTCAAATCCCTATCTCTCCACCACCTTATTAAAATAACTATGAGTACGCACTTACTTGTAGTTTATGCACTTTCGGAGAGATGGCAGAGTGGTCGAATGCACCGGTCTTGAAAACCGGCAGGGGTTTATAGCCCCTCTAGGGTTCAAATCCCTATCTCTCCACCATTATATTAAAGCCCGCTTATTAGCGGGCTTTTTTGTGTCTAATTTTCGCTATACCTAACCTCAAAACCAAGTATATTTAGTTAAAAAATACGACCATAGTCTCTATTTATAAGCTACAGCTCTTAGGGCATGCTAAGAAATAAGATTTATGCTTGTGTATTTAAGGTTCTTACTATGAAACATCAACTTGCTAAAAGCGTCGCACTTTCATTATTATCTCCTGTTATTATCGGCAGTATGCTAGGAATATATTACGCATTGACTATGCGTGGTGACGCGGTGTCTATCTTTTTAGGGCTATTGATGACGGCCATTGCTAATGCCCACATAGTAGGGTTAACGATGGCTGCGTTTGTGGTGCCAGGCTACTTACTTATGTTTAAGTATTCTAAGGTGAATTATTCTGGGGTATTAACTCTTGGCTTACTGGGTGGCGCTATTTTTAGCTATCTGCTTAGTGCGACTACTGGCGAGATATTTTTAATCAATAGTGTGATGTCGGGATTTGCTGCAGGACTGTTTTTATTTGGCCTGCGTAAATCGGTACAAAGCTAATTGCAGAATATTTAATCAAGTGTGTCGTAAAACCATGTAATTTCCTTTTTTTTACCCGCAAAAGGTTTCAATTTTTAGTGACAAAGAGTACCTTTAGCTACTGTATGTTTAATAAGAAGTAGTTTGGTATGCAAAAGCACGATTTTTACCAGTCATTAGTTAAGCAAACTGAATCGCTGATAGGCGGTGAATCAAACATAATTGCCAATATGGCAAATATTAGCGCGCTATTATTTACTTCTTTAGAAGATGTGAATTGGGCGGGCTTTTATTTTATGGATTCACCGACAGAATTGGTACTTGGTCCATTTCAAGGCAATCCAGCTTGTATTCGTATTCCGGTAGGGAAAGGGGTATGTGGCACTGCTGCGGCAACCGAGCAAACCCAGTTAATTTCAGATGTGCATGCGTTTGACGGTCATATAGCCTGTGATGCGGCGTCAAATTCTGAGATAGTTGTACCTATCATGAAAAACGGCCGTGTATTTGCGGTACTTGATATAGATAGCCCAAGTATTGGCCGATTTGATACTGATGACCAAGCAGGGCTTGAAGCACTTGTAAAATGCTTAGAGGCTAGCCTGTAATGAAAGATTTGCTAAATGTTCAAGATTACCTATTCGCCGTTCAAGATGTAGGTGATTGGGAAGGTGAAGAAGAACATGTAGCGGAAACGCTCAATGATTTGATTCACATGGCCTGGGATCGTCTACCTGATGATTTAGACTGTGATTCAATTGATGAAATTATAAATGGTATTTGGGAACATTTACGTGGTGATATGGCTGTGATTGAAACTGACTTTGAAGAGTTAGTTGATTGGAGCATCCACTATGTTGATTCTGCCCTTGATGAAAAGATGTGATTAAATAGGTTCTAAAATGGAAACCACAAACAAGCTAAAAGATATTAATGAAGTATTGGAGTTCTTATACCAAGAATTTCCACAATGTTTTAAACAAAAAGAAGGCATTCAGCCGCTTAAAGTAGGTATCTTTAAAGATATCGCTGAGCGTATTGAAGGGTCTGAAAAAGTTAGTAAAACACAAGTACGCCAAGCACTTAGAAAATACACATCTAACTGGCGCTATCTTGAAGCGGTTACTAAATCTGAGTTCCGTATTGATCTTGACGGAAATCAAGGCGAGAAAGTTGAGCAAGAGCATATCGACCACGCACAAAAAGCGTTGGAAGAAAGCCGTGCTAAAATGGCAAAGCGCAAAAAGCAGCAACGCCCACGTCAAGACTCAGATGCAAAATCTTTTAAGAAGAAGCCAGCGCATTCAGCTAAAAATCCATCAGCTGCAGCAAAACCTGCCAAAGCCGCTGCGCCTAAGCGTTCAGGAAAAGTTGAACCTTTACCTGCAGGCGAGGTCAAGGTTAATAACAAGGTTAAAGTTAAACTTGGCCAAGCACTTGTTAATGCAGTAATCACTGAAGTAAACAAAGACGATGTTCACGTTGAACTAGTGACAGGTATGCAAGTAAAAACCAAAGCCGACAGCTTATACATTATTTAAGTTGCGAAAAAAATTAAGGAGTTGTGTATGAGTAAAAAGTTTACGCTCATTCCGTTAGTTGCTGCGCTGTTTTCAGGTTCGTTATTTGCTGCAGTAGAGCCGGTAACATTAGAAGACTTACCCTTGTTAAAACAAGAAAGTCAGCACGGTACAGCCAGCAAACGAGTGGCTAATCTATTTACTCGTTCACATTACACACCCGTTCGATTTAACGATGAGCTTTCGAGTAAAGTATTTGATCGTTACATCGAATCCCTTGATTTTAATAAAAGCGTGTTTTTAAAAAGCGATGTAGACTCATTTGAGCTATATCGTAACCGTTTTGATAACGCGCTGCTTAGCGGTCAGTTAGGGTTTACGTTTGATATTTTCAACTTAAGCCTTAAACGCCGTTTTGAACGTTATGAATTTTCACTGTCGCTACTTGAAAACGAAATGACGTTTGACGAAGAAGATGAATATTTTTATGACCGCGAAGATGCACCGTGGGCAACTACCCAAGCTGAGCTTGATGAAATTTGGCGCGAACGGGTAAAATATGATGCACTGCGTTTAAAAATGACTGGCAAAGATTGGCCAGGCATTAAAGAGGTGTTGACTAAGCGCTATAAAAACGCAGAAAAACGCCTTGTTCAGTCAAAATCTGAAGACGCATTTCAAATTGTAATGAACTCGCTAGCACGCAGTATTGAAGCGCATACTTCATACTTGTCACCTCGTCGTGCTGAACAATTTAAAATGGACATGGACTTAGAGCTTGAGGGGATTGGCGCAGTATTAACGCCTGATGAAGACTACACGGTTATTCGTAGTCTAGTTCCAGGAGGCCCTGCAGACAAATCTGAGCAAATTAAAGCCGATGATCGCATTATTGGTGTGGCTCAAGAGGGCGAAGAGTTTGTTGATGTTATTGGTTGGCGTTTAGATGACGTGGTTGATCTTATAAAAGGTCCTAAAGGCACGAAAGTACGTTTACAATATTTAAAGGGTGCAGATGCTCACGGTACGCCAAAGGTAGTTGAGATAACCCGTGATAAAATTCGTCTGGAAGACCGAGCAGCAAAATCAGAAGTATTTGAAGCCAGCTATTCAGATCTGACTAGTAAAATAGGGGTAATCGAAATCCCTGGCTTTTACAACAACCTTTCTAAAGATGTAAAAGTAGAACTTGCTAAATTAAAAGAGCAAAAAGTTGACGGTATTATTATAGACCTACGTCAAAATGGCGGTGGTTCGCTATATGAAGCGACGCAGCTGTCAGGCTTGTTTTTTGATCAAGGCCCAGTGGTACAGATTCATACATTAAATAATCGCATTGAAGAGCAAAAAGATCGTGATGGCATTACTTATTACGATGGCCCACTGACAGTGCTTGTTGATAGATACAGCGCGTCTGCATCTGAAATATTTGCAGCGGCAATGCAAGACTATGGCCGCGCAGTTATCATAGGTGAACAAACCTTTGGTAAAGGCACTGTGCAGCAGCATAAAGGCCTCGCACGTGCTTATGATTTATACGATAACCCGCTAGGTAGTGTGCAATATACAATTGCAAAGTTTTACCGCATTAATGGTGGTAGTACACAGCATAAAGGGGTGATCCCAGATATTACGTTCCCATCGGCTATTGACCCTGCTGAGTGGGGGGAAAGTAAGCAAGATAATGCACTACCATGGGATAGCATAGTACAAGCACAGTATAAGCAAATAGGGCGTTTAAATCCTGTTATAAATGTGCTTGAAAAACAGCACAATGAGCGAATTAAAACTGAACCTGAATTTAATTATGTGTTTGAGGATATCGCTCGTTACAACGAAGAAAAAGATCGTAAAACAATTTCTTTAGTCGAGAAAAAACGTATTAAAGAAAAAGAAGAAAATGAAGCGCGAGCATTAGCACGCACTAACGAGCGTTTAAAGCGTTTAGGCAAACAACCTTTAGAAAATTTAGATGACGTGCCTGAGGTAATTGAAGAGCTTGACCCATTTCTTGAAGAAGCAGCACTTATTACACAAGATTATATTAAATATGGTCGCGTAGCTAAGCGCTAACATAGGCTTTATTCAGTAAAAAAAAAGGCGCTAAGGCGCCTTTTTTACTATCGATAATTTGCTAAATTGTTATAATTGCTGATTACCAAAAGTTGAGCTAGATCAAGCATGCTCAATAAATGCGCGTACGTGCTAATAAAAATAATCAACATGCATCGAATGTGTGTAGGAGTCTATATTTTGAAGCCAATTGAAGAAAAACCACTTAAAAGTGCCTCGTTTCTTGATGCACTCATTCCAATTACTGTATTAATTTGTTTATTAGGTGCCGCTGTGTACTTATTTGGTGATGACTCATCGTCAGGACCAAATCAAATTGCCTTGTTGTTTGCAACATTCGCTGCGGCATTAATTGGTTTAAAAAATGGCTACACCTGGAAAAAATTAGAAGATGCAATGATTGAGGGGATCACCTTATCTCTTAGTGCAATTTTGATCTTACTCATGGTAGGGGCATTAATCGGAACCTGGCTATTATCAGGAACCGTACCAACGTTAATTTATTACGGCCTCCAAATTATCAATCCTAGCTGGTTTTACGCCGCGAGTTGTTTAATTTGTGGCATTGTAGCAATGAGTATTGGTAGTTCATGGACTACAGCAGCGACTATAGGTGTCGCGTTACTTGGTGTAGCTTCTGGGCTTGGTTTAGAGCCGACAGTTACCGCTGGCGCCGTAATATCAGGCGCTTATTTTGGCGATAAGCTTAGCCCACTATCAGAAACTACCAATTTAGCACCGGCTGTTGCTGGCGCTGATTTATTTGAACACATTCACCATATGTTATGGACAACTGTTCCAAGCTTTGTAATTGCATTAATCATCTTTGTTTTCATGGGCTTTAACGCGACAGCAGCGGGAGAGGCTGGTCAAATAGACCAAATAACTGCAATTCTTCAGCAAAACTTTAACATTGGCTTAGAAATGTTGGTGCCTTTAATTGTGTTACTAGTCTTAGCAATAAGAAAAATGCCAGCGTTTCCGGCTATTTCTATAGGCGCTGTCATTGGCGCTGTATGGGCATTGTTATTTCAATCTGATTTAATTGCTAGCCAAATAGATATGACCCAAGGTGAATTTGTTGGTTACTTTAAACTGGTTTGGACCACTTTTTTTGACGGTTTTACTATTAGTACCGGTGATGCAAAAATGGACTCGTTACTCAGTGGCGGTGGCATGTCAGGCATGCTAACCACGACATGGTTGATCATGACGGCACTTATGTTTGGTGCGATTATGGAAAAAACGGGTCTACTTGATATATTTGTTAAAAGTATTCTTAAAATCGCAAAAAGTACCGGTTCATTAATTGCTTCAACTATTGCTACCTGTATTGGTACCAATATTATCGCAGCAGATCAGTATATTGCTATTGTTGTACCCGGGCGTATGTTTAAAGAAGAATATAAAAAACGCGGGTTAAAGCCGGTTAATTTGTCACGCACACTAGAAGATGGCGGTACAATTACCAGCCCGCTCATACCATGGAATACCTGCGGTGCGTATATGCAAAGTGTCCTATTAATCAATCCGTTTGACTATGCGCTTTATGCTTTCTTTAACCTTATAAATCCTTTCTTAGCCGTTATTTATGCTTACTTAGGTATTAAGATACTGCGTATCAAGCCTAAGAAAACGGCTTAATTTAAGTAGCTCCTTTTATCACTAAAAGGGGCTATTTTTTTGGAGTGATCATGACTGAACTACAAAAACCTCAAGCAGAATATTTAAAAGACTATAAAGCCCCCGATTTTTCAATCGAGCATACTGAGCTGACTTTCGACTTACAGCCATTAACGACTCAAGTAAATGCTTTATTAACGCTTAAACGCGTGGGTGATTCAAATGCACCACTGGTATTAGATGGCATTGACTTAACTTTGATTTCTTTATCGATTGACGGTGCAGAGCTCACAGATTATAAAATTATAAATCAGCAATTAATCATTAATAATCTGCCTGATGAATGTCAGTTAAGCATAGTGACGCAAACTTCACCGCAAACAAACACATCACTTGAGGGGTTGTACTTATCGGGCGGGGCTTATTGTACTCAATGTGAAGCGCAAGGGTTTAGAAAAATAACCTACTATATGGACCGTCCTGATGTACTTTCAACTTTTGATGTCACTATTATTGCCGATACGGCATTTCCGCATTTGCTCTCTAATGGTAACCAAGTGGACAGTGGTGAAACGCAAGATGGACGCCATTTTGTAAAATGGCAAGATCCGTTCAAAAAGCCGAGTTATTTGTTTGCTCTAGTGGCAGGGGACTTTGATGTTTTACACGATAAATACACTACCCGCAGTGGTAAGGATGTCACCCTAGCGTTATTTGTCGATAAAGGAAACTTACCTAAAACAGAGCATGCTATGACGTCGCTTAAAAAAGCGATGGCTTGGGATGAGTCACGTTTTAATTTAGAGTATGACCTTGATATTTATATGATTGTTGCCGTTGATTTCTTCAATATGGGAGCAATGGAAAATAAAGGGTTAAACATTTTCAACAGTAAATGTGTGCTGGCAAATCAAGAAACGGCAACCGATAAAGATTACCACACCATTGAGTCTATTGTTGGCCACGAGTACTTTCATAACTGGACCGGAAATCGTGTAACTTGTCGTGATTGGTTTCAGCTGTCTTTAAAAGAAGGTTTAACGGTATTTAGAGATCAAGAGTTTAGTAGTGATTTAGGCTCTCGTGCGCTAAATAGAATTGACGCGGTAAAAGTGATGCGCACTCATCAATTTAGCGAAGATGCCGGCCCAATGGCACACCCAATACGCCCAGAAAAAGTCATCGAAATGAATAACTTTTACACCGTTACTGTGTATGACAAAGGGGCTGAAGTTATTCGTATGATGCATACATTGTTGGGTGAGGAAAACTTCCAAAAAGGCATGATACTGTATTTTCAGCGTCATGATGGCCAAGCGGTTACCTGCGATGATTTTGTTGCGGCAATGAGTGATGCATCATCAATTGATTTATCACAATTTAAGCGTTGGTATAATCAGTGTGGGACACCACGTTTAAACGTTACCAAAGCGTATGATGAAAGTGCACAAATCTTCACGCTCACTATAGAGCAACTTGCGCCCCTGAATCAGCCTAATAATGCGATGTTACATATTCCTTTTGCGATTGAACTTTTAGATCAGCAAGGCCAAAGTATTGCATTGCAATACCAAGGTAAAAAGGTTGATAGCGTATTAAATGTTACTCAAGCTAAACAAACATTTCATTTTGATAATATTGAACACAGTCCAACCGCCGTATTGCTAGAAGATTTTTCAGCACCGTGTATTTTGAATCAACAGATCACTGAAGCTGATTTATTACATATTATGCGTTTTGCACGCAGTGACTTTTCACGCTGGGATGCACAACAACAATTGTTTATTGATGCACTCAAGGCAAACGTTATTTCAGCTAGTAATGCACCACTAAGCGATGCCGTTATTGATGCACTTAGGGTGCTAATATCGCAACGAGAGGGTGATTTAGCGCTGATTGCTGAACTCTTAAAACTGCCTAGTTTTGATACTTTAGCTGCGGAGTTTGACGTTATTCCGGTTGATGACATTATTGCCAATATTGAGCTATTCGAACAACAAATTGCCAAACAACTACATACTGAGTTTTTAAGTTGTTATCAGGCAATCACCGATGATGGTAGTGTGAGTGCCAAAGCGGTGGCTATTCGCGCTTTAAAACAACTTTGCTTGCACTATTTAGCAAAAACAGACAGTGCTAAGGCGGCAAGCTTAATTGAGCAGGCAGCAGCATCAACAAATATGACTAATGTGCTTGGCGCTTTGAGCAGTGTAGTTAAAGCTGCGCACCCATTATCAAATCAATTACTTGCGCATTTTGACAGCCAATGGCGCCATGATGTGCTAGTAATGGATAAATGGTTTGCTTTACAAGCAATGAACAGCGCTGATGATGCCATTGAGAAAATTAAGGCCTTGTATACACATCCATGTTTTGATTTTTCAAATCCGAATCGAGTTCGTGCATTAGTGGGGAGTTTTTCGCACTTTAATACCGCACAATTTCATCGCTTAGATGGTCAAGGTTATACATTACTTGGCGATTTATTAATTAAGCTTAATGCGATTAACCCGCAAAATGCATCACGTATGTTAACGCCGTTTATGTCATGGCGCCGCTATGATGAAACCCGTGCCAGTGCAATGAAAGCGCAATTAGAGCGCCTTTCGAATTTAGAAGGTTTAAGCGATGATTTATTTGAAAAGGTTGAAAAAGCTTTACAATAAATCATGATAGAACATTATTTTTATATAAATTTGAGCTATAACGAGTGCATGGATTATTACCATGGCCGGTATAGCTCAATTCAAGTAACAGCTGATAGCGGCAAAACAATTCGTTTTGCTGCACATTATCTTCGGCCCTTCATGTCTAGTTTAGGTATTCGTGGTCGGTTTAGACTTATTTTAAGTAATGAAAACAAGTTCATCCGTCTCGAACGAGTAGCCTAGCTGTTGTTTTTTGTGATATAGATATACACAAATATTGCCTTTTTGTTAATTTCGATTTGTTCTATTGTTAATTTACGTGTATAAATTATCTGGTATGACGTCTTACCAATACGTAAACGTTAAACAAATAAAAAACTTATAACTGATTGAAGGCGACCATTTGTAATTTGTTTAATTCGCTTCTATCGTTACGATTACACTAAAAACAATAACTTGATCACACAAAAAATACCCGCGACAGGGGGGAACCAAAATGATAAGAAGATCGCTTTTTGTTAAAAATAAAATAGTACTCGGCTTAACAGCTGCGGCTATCGGTTTATCAGCAGCACAGACACAGGCTGCAACATTTGAGGTAGGCGGTTTTGATATCGCTTTCGACTCTACTTTTTCTTATGGGCAAAGTATTCGCGTAGAAGACCGTGACTTTAACCTCATTGGTAAAAGTAATAACCCATCATTTGATTGGACAGGTTATAACCCAGCAATCAATACAATTTATTCATCTCAAGATGTTTGGGCTCAACCGGGCTCTTACTCAAATAATGGTGATGCAGGCGATTTAAACTTTGATAGCGGCGAAACTTTTTCAAAGCTATTAAAAGGCACGCATGATCTATCAATAAGTAAAGATAACTACGGCTTATTTACTCGTTTTATGTACTTTTATGATTTTGAATTAATGGACGGCGATCGTGCCTACGTTAATCCAACATCAGGTCAGGGTGTAGATCCGTGTGATGATGATGATACTAAAGAGCAAAGCTGTGCTGACATTCGTTTACTTGATGCGTATGTGTGGGCAAACTTTGATTTAAATGAAGGCAAAAACCCGCTTTCTATTCGAGTTGGTCAACAAGTGGTTAACTGGGGGGAAAGTACATTAATCTCTCATGGTATTAACGTAAACCCGGTTGATATTGACCGATTAAAAGCACCAGGTGCTGAACTAAAAGAAGCGTTTATTCCGGTTGGTATGTTGTGGGCCTCATTAGGGCTTACAGAAAACATGACCTTAGAGGGCTTTTATCAATACCAATGGCATGAAACACGTTTACCAGCAGCAGGGACTTATTTTTCTACCAATGATTTTGCGGCTGAAAACGGTTATCAACAAAATGTACAGCTTGGTTTTACCTCAAATCCTGATATTGACTTAGCGTTTTTAACAGATAACTTGAATAACCTGATGGCAACTTATGGCCAAGTGGCTGCGAGCCAAGGTATTGACCCTTCAAGTGCAGCTGGACAAGAATTACTGGCCAATATGTACTTAGCGTACCCAACTAAGGTTGCCCTTAAAGGTAAAGGCTATGATGGAAAAACCGAACCTGATGATGGCGGCCAATATGGTTTACGCTTAGGCATGTTCTTACCCGAGTGGAACGATACAGAAGTGGCACTTTACCATGTAAATTACCATAGCCGTCGTCCACTTATTTCAGGTCGCGTATCTAATTTCACGCAAGCATCAATACAACAAGATTTAGCGATGATTGCCACCACAGAAATTACCTCTGATAACGTATCTGATTTAAAAGCATTTGCTAAAGCGACAAACGAATACCCTGAAGATATTAAACTTTACGGTTTAAGCTTTAACACTTCACTTGGTGAAACAGCGTTTGCTGGTGAGTTTACTTTTCGTGAAGACGAACCATTACAAATCGATGACGTAGAATTACTTTATGCAGCTATGCCTGAGCAATTAGCGATTGCCGATTTACGCACTGAATTTGCGGGTATTTCGCAAATGAGTAAAGGTGATGCTGCAAGTGTTGTAGGTCCAGGCGAGCTGGCTAAAGGTTACATTGAACGTAATACTTCACAGCTACAGTTTACGGCAACGCATTTATTCGGCCCTTCATTAGGTGCTGATAGCTGGGCAGTTGTCGGTGAAATTGGTGGTGTTCGCATCAACAATATGCCTGAATACGATGAAATGCGGTTGAATGTGTCTGGTACTGGTCGAAGCGGTATTATGCAAGGCCCAGGTAGTTCAGACTATTCTGCATTGCATATGGCTTTATCAAATGGTCCTGAGCAAAAATCGTTTGCTACGGCGTCGTCTTGGGGTTATCGCTTAATTGCCAAAGGTGATTACTTTAATATTTACAATGGTATTAACTTTTCACCTCGTTTTGTGTTCTCGCATGATGTTAATGGTAATACGCCGGACCCAATGTTCTTATTCATTGAAGATCGTAAGTCACTAGGTGCTACTATGAGCTTTAATTACCAAAATGCATGGTCTTTAGATGTAAGTTACAACTCATTTTGGGGTGGTGGCGACACCAACACTTTCTCTGACCGAGATTACGTTTCTTTTAACTTAAAATATTCTATCTAGGGGTAACATTATTATGATTAAAAAACCTACCCTCATTGCTACAGCGTTTTGTAGTTTGTTTGCAAGTCACACAGCACTGGCTAAAATTAGTCCAGAAGAAGCTGCGCGTCTAGGTAAAGACCTAAGCCCAATTGGGGCAGAAAAAGCAGCTAATGCAGATGGTTCAATCCCAGCGTGGAACGGTGGTATTACTGCTGCACCAGCAGGTTATGAGCCAGGTATGCACCACTTAGACCCTTACGCAACTGATGAAGTATTGTTTACTATAGATAAAAGCAATATTGATAAGTACAAAGAAAATTTAAGCCCAGGGCAAATAGCATTATTTGAAGCGTACCCAGATACGTTTAAAATGCCTATTTACAAAACACGTCGTTCAGCGTCATACCCACAGTTTGTATACGATGCGACAAAGAAATTTGCTACTACAGCTGAATTAGTTGAAGGCGGTAACGGGATTAAGAACACAGCAATTGGTATTCCATTTCCAATTCCTAAAACAGGTTTAGAAGCAATTTGGAACCATTTACTTCGCTATCGTGGTCAATCAATTGAGCGCTTTGGTGGTCAAGCAGCGCCAACGGCATCGGGGTCGTACAACTATGTTGGCTTTGATGAGCAACTATTAGTTAAATATTCTGATCCAAGTGCAACGCCGGCTGAACTACAAGACTCTAATATTTTGTTTAAGTTTAAACAGCAAGTGACAGAGCCAGCACGTTTGGCAGGGACCGCGTTATTGGTGCATGAAACCATGGATCAAATTTTAACGCCGCGTCAAGCGTGGACGTATAATTCAGGTCAGCGTCGTGTTCGTCGTGCACCTAATGTAGCGTATGATGCTCCGGGTACAGCAGCAGATAGCTTACGTACTACCGATGATTTTGACATGTTTAACGGCTCACCAAATCGTTATAACTGGACGCTAAAAGGCAAGCAAGAGCTTTACATCCCATACAATAGCTACAAGCTTCACAGTGATAAGCTAACCTATGATGATATTTTAAAGCCGGGCCACATCAACCCAGAGCATACACGTTATGAAAAACACCGTGTGTGGGTTGTTGAAGCGAACTTAAAAGATGACACGCGCCATATTTATAAAAAACGTGTGTTCTACATTGATGAAGACAGCTGGCAAGTACATGTTACCGATATATACGATAATCGCGACCAACTGTATCGTGTAGCAATGGCTTATGGCCTTAACTACTACGAAGTACCGACTCAGTGGAGTACGCTTGAGGTTTACCACGACCTTAACTCACGTCGCTACTTAGCCATTGGTTTAGATAACCAAGAAAAGATGTATGATTTTTCTCAGTCATTTAATGATAATGAGTTCACATCGAGCGCTTTACGTCGCGCTGGCAGATAGTATAAAAGCAGGCACCTAGTTTCCTAGGTGCTTTTTTCTTTCACATCGCGTTTGTCTATTAACGCACAGGTTTTCCTCTTTATAACAGACAAACAAATCCTCAGTTCAAGGCGAATTTAATTTATGAAGTATTTGGTCTATGCCAGCCTGATTCTAAGCGGTGCGAGTTTTGCACAAGACGCACCTTTAAGTGCGATTAGCGCGATTAATGCAGATAAAACACTCCTTACCGATATCACACAAACCTCAGCAGGGCTCATTGCTGTGGGTAAGCACGGTACGGTCATTAAAAGTGTTGATGGTAACAATTGGCAACAAGCACAATCAGTGCCTACACAAGTATTACTAACAGCGGTTGAATTTACTAATGATTCTAATGGCTGGGCATGTGGACATGACGCCACAATTATAAATACCACCGACGGTGGTGAGAACTGGCAGTTACAACAAGCAAAGCTCTCACTTGATAAACCCTGTTTAGATATTTATTTTAAAGACGATTTACATGGTTATGCCGTGGGCGCCTACGGTATGTTTTATCAAACCAGTGATGGCGGCGAACATTGGCAAAAACGCTTTTTAGATTCACTGTTATTTAGTGAAGATAGAGCGTACTTAAACGATTTAAAACAAACCGATCCTGAGGGTTACGAAATAGAAACCTCGTCTATATTACCTCACTTTAATCGCATTGAACCGACTAGTTCGGGTTTAATGCTAGTGGGAGAGATGGGCTTAATGGCAAAAAGTGATGACGATGGCCAAACTTGGCAACGTTTAGATGAAATTTACCCTGGCTCGTTTTTTGGTTTTGCTTTTGATTCATCGCAACAAATCGTCGCAGGGCTACGCGGTAATATTTTCGTAAATAAAACCGACAGTGGACAATGGCAGCATTTAGAAAATGACAAAACCGCCACTATTAATAGCATTATCAACTACAACAATAAACAATGGCTATTACTGGCTAATAGCGGTGTTATTTTTCATCTAAAAGATGATGAGTTGTCATACGAGCAATTGGCCGATGGTAAGGCAATACTTGATGGTGTAATTGTTAAAGATAGACTTATTCTGGCGACAGAAAATGGCATTAAAGTGAAGGAGTTGACCCCTTAATGCAAGCAATTTTAGATTTCTTAGAAAAAGCGATTTTTAGACACCGCTTAGTGGTGCTCATAAGTTTTGTGTTGATCACCTGTTTATTGGTTTTTAAAGCAACACAGATTCAACTTGATGCGTCATTTAATAAAAATATCCCGCTCAATCATGAATACATGAAGGTATACACTAAACATGAGAAACAGTTTGGTGGCGCTAATAGTATTTTAATTTCAGTATGTGATGACAGTGGTGATATTTTTAACCCTGAATTTTTTACTCAATTAAAAGCTGTGCATGACCAACTTTACTTTATTCCAGGAGTAAATCGTCCCTTAGTAAATTCAATTTTTTCACCTAGTGCTCGCTTTGTTGAAGTCGTTGAAGATGGCTTTGCTGGCGGGCCTATTATACCAGCCAACTTTAAAGCCGATAAGCAAGGCTTAGGAATTGTTAAAGAGAACATTGAAAAGGCCAAAGTAGTGGGTCGTATGATAGCAAGCGATTATTCGTGTGCCATGGTCACCGCCCAACTGTTAGAGACTGATCCGCAAACACAAGAAAAATTAGACACTCTCGCTTTTGCAAAAAAATTAGAAAGCGAAATTCGTGAGCCTCTAAGTACCGAAAAGATCAGTATTCATATTATTGGTTTTGCAAAAATGGCCGGCGATATAGCCGAGGGCGCAAAAGGGGTTGTATTATTTTTTGCCATTGCAATTGCGTTTACTTTTGTCATGGTATGGCTATTTTGTGGCAGCTTAAAACTTACTATCTTACCGATTGTGTGTTCAATTATTGCGGTAATTTGGCAGTTAGGATTGCTTTCTAGCTTAGGCTTCGGTCTTGATCCTATGTCTATCTTAGTGCCATTTTTAGTGTTCGCTATTGGCGTAAGCCACGGTGTGCAGATGATTAATGCCATTGGTAAAAAGGTTGCTGAAGGTAAGTCTACAGCAATATGTTGCCAATCAAGCTTTAGGGCTTTACTTGTGCCTGGCGGGATTGCGTTGTTATCTGATACGGTTGGCTTTTTAACCCTATTAACCATTGATATCGGTATTATTCGTGAACTTGCTATTACTGCGAGTTTAGGTGTGGCAGTGATTATATTTACTAACCTTATTTTATTGCCTGTATGGGCATCGTATATGCGCTTTGAAAACAGCATCCATATTCAATCAGGTGATGCTAATAAACCGAACATACTCGATGCAATGCGCGATTTGTTGGTTAAAGCAACCGACCCAAAAACAGCAAAAATCATTATTGGTTTCACTCTGGTTTTATTTGCACTGGGCTATTGGCAAGCAGACAAAATGCGTATTGGTGATTTACATGCTGGGGCACCATCATTGCACCAAGATGCACGTTATAACCAAGATACCTTTTTAATATCGGACAAATACACCATTTCGTCTGATATTTTAAAAGTGATTGTGGAAGCATACCCTGCGGCCTGTACAGAGCACGATGTAATGGAACGTATATCGCGTTTTCAATATAAAGTTGAAAACTTAGCGGGCGTGCAGTCAGCGGTGAGCCTGAGCTCAGTGGCACAATCAGTCAATGCCGGTTACAACGAGGGCAATTTAAAGTGGCAAAGTTTGCCGCGCAATTCTGCCAGCTTAGTGCAATCAACGTCACGTGTAGAAACCAGTACAGGGTTATTAAACGGTGATTGTTCGGTAATGCCGGTGATTATATTTTTAGACGATCACAAAGCACAAACAATTGATAACGTGATTGCAAAAGTAAAACAATTTGCCGATGAAGAGGGCACAGATAAACTTGCCTTTAAATTGGCATCAGGGCCAGTTGGTGTTATGGCGGCAACAAATGAGTCTGTTTCAGCAGCGCAAATACCCATGATGCTCTATGTTTACGGTGCGGTTATTATTTTATGCTTACTTAGTTTTAAGAGTGTAAAAGCAACAATTGCGGTGGTATTACCCTTGTACATAGTATCAACCCTTGCACAAGCATTGATGGTACAGCTTGAGATTGGTCTGACTGTTTCAACGTTACCAGTGATTGCTCTGGGTGTAGGTATTGGTGTTGATTACGGTATTTATATTTTGTCATCGATGATGGGGCAGTTAAAACAAAACGTACCATTGAGTATTGCTTATCGTAATGCATTAGTTGAACGTGGTAGTGCGGTGTTATTTACCGGTATTACATTAGCGATTGGTGTAAGTACGTGGATTTTTTCTGATTTGAAGTTCCAAGTTGATATGGGAATTCTGCTTACCTTCATGTTTTTAGTAAATATGTTGGGCGCAGTGTTACTTTTACCTGCAATTGGCAGCTTGCTCTGGACTGACCAGAAAAAATAAGGTGAATAAATTTGCTCCAAAATGGCCAGTAATGGCCATTTATATCTATATTTTGTGAATAGATGACCAAATAGCTGAAATGCTTAAAATGTTTTCATCGAAAAGGCTGTTTATTAGTTTCAAAAGGGTTAGAATTTAACTGACTCCACGCTAATAAATGGCTGTACAAATACTCTGCTAAACTAGCAGTGATAGATTAAGGAACATACAATGACACGAAATGAAGGCCAAGCCTCGGTTATTTTAGATAACGTCTGTAAGCTTATCCAGAAAAAAGTTCGCGCTGATAATGTGTTACTCGTTGAGAAATTCGCCAAAGCCTTGTACAGCAATATGTCTAAAGAGGATTTGGCAAATCGCAACGACAGTGACTTATATGGTGCTGCACTTAGCCTTTGGAATTCGCTAGAAAAAAATACATCAGATGACGCAGTTATTCGCGTTTTCAACCCTGAAGTGGCAAAAGATGGCTGGCAGTCATCGCATACCATTGTAGAGATCATTGCTAAAGATATGCCATTTTTAGTTGACTCTGTGCGTATGGCCATGACACGAGAAAACATTGCCTCTCACTTACTTCTACATAGCCCACTGAAAATTCAACGGGATAAAAACGATAAAATATCAGGGTTATCAAGCTTAAAAGCAGAGCAAGAATCAACATCAACAAAAACAGTATTCTTCATAGAAATTGACCGTCAAACAGATGCTACTGTTATTGAGTCTTTCAAAAAAGAACTTGAATCTGTACTCGTTGATGTATCGGTTGCGGTTGAAGATTGGCAGCCTATTCGCGAAAAACTAATCGCAGTTAGCAAAAGCTTACCTAAAAGCCACAAAGATAAAAATGATAACGAAATAAATGAAACCGTTGAGTTCTTAGATTGGCTAGTAAAAGACAACTTTACATTAATGGGTTACCGCCAATATGAGCTTTCGCCAGTCCAAGGTGATTATCAATTAAAAGGTAAAATGGATACCAGCTTAGGGTTAATGAAAAACTCAGATGCTGAGCATACACGTTTGCTTTCTGAGTTACCTGAAGTGGCTCGTCAAGAAGCACGTAGTAGTAACTTATTAATTTTAACAAAAACCAATTCATTATCTCGAGTTCATCGCCCAGCCTATATTGATTATGTGGGTGTTAAGCGTTTTGATGACAAAGGTAATGTGATTGGTGAAGACCGTTTTATAGGTTTATTCTCATCTAACTTTTATAACAACAGCGCTGCTGATGTCCCGGTTCTTAAAAGCAAGATTAATCGCATTATGGATATGTGTGATTTTGCTAAGGGTACACATGCATACAAAGCGGTATTAAACATCTTAGAAACCTACCCACGTGACGAATTAGTGCAAGCTCGCGAACATGAGCTACTTGAAGTTGCTATGGGCGTGTTACAAATTCAAGAACGCGACATGTGTCGTTTATTTGTTCGCAAAGATGCATACGGTCGCTTCCTATCTTGTATGGTGTATGTACCACGTGAACGTTATAACACGGCGCTGCGCCGCGAAACGCAAGCTATTTTAGCTAACGCATTTAATTCTGACGTTAAAGTCGAATTTACTACCTATTTCTCTGAGTCTACACTGGCGCGTACCCATTACACTGTTCGTGTGACCGACAACAATATTGAATATAACGTGAAAGACATAGAAAACAACCTAATAGAAGCCGCTCGTACTTGGGAAGACAAATTACAATCAGCCTTACTTGAATCTGCTGGTGAGGCCCGTGGTAATGAATTAAACCGTAAATATTGCAATGCCTTTGCACGCTCATACAAAGAAGAAGTATTACCTAGCGCTGCAGTGGTCGATATTGAAAAGCTAGAAATGCTAAGCGATGATAATAAGTTAGAAATGTTGTTCTATCGTCCACAAGAAGAAGCAAGCAGCAATATTGTGCGTTTAAGCTTATTCCATAAAGATGAACCAATTCATTTATCTGATGTTATGCCAATGCTTGAAAACTTTGGTCTACGTGTTGTAGGTGAAACGCCATACTCGGTTAAAACCAGTGATGGTGGCGTAAATTGGGTCATGGACTTCTCTATGCTAATTGATAGCAAAGGGATGGCTGATTTTGATAAGATCTCTGCACGTTTTCGTGCTGCGTTAACCAGTGTATGGGCAAACCGCTTAGAAAACGATGGCTTTAACCGTCTTGTGTTAATGGGTGGTTTAACGGGTCGTGAATCTTCAATTTTACGTGCATACGCAAAATACATGCGCCAAATTGGGGTCACTTTCTCGCAAACGTATATTGAAAGCACCTTTGCGAATTACCCGCATATTGCCGCTAAAATTGTAAACTTATTCTCTAAAAAGTTCTCTGTAAAAAGCCCTGCAAGTGCTAAAACGCTTGAAAAGCTAGGCTTGGAAATTTACGCAGAGTTAGAAAACGTTGCCAACCTTGATGATGATCGTATTATCCGTTTATACGTTGATATGATTGTTGCCACACTGCGTACTAACTACTTCCAAAAAGATGCTGAAGGCAAATTTAAGTCTTACATCTCACTTAAAATTCAGCCAAGTTTAATTCCAGAAGTCCCACTACCTGTTCCAGCGTTTGAGATATTTGTTTATTCTCCACGTGTTGAAGGTGTGCATTTACGTTTTGGTAAAGTTGCCCGTGGTGGGTTGCGTTGGTCAGATCGCCGAGAAGATTTCCGTACAGAAGTACTTGGCTTAGTAAAAGCGCAACAAGTAAAAAATACCGTTATTGTACCGGTAGGTTCTAAAGGTGGATTTGTATGTAAACAACTACCTAGTGAACGTGAAGCGTTTATTAAAGAAGGCCAAGAATGTTATAAAATCTTCATTCGTGGTTTATTAGACATTACAGATAATATTGACCGCGGTGAAATAGTACCTGCTGTTGATGTTACTCGTCATGATGAAGACGATGCGTACCTAGTAGTAGCAGCGGATAAAGGCACAGCAACATTCTCTGACATTGCCAATGGCATCGCAAACGAATATAACTTCTGGCTAGGTGATGCGTTTGCATCAGGTGGTTCAGTAGGTTATGACCATAAAAAAATGGGTATCACAGCGCGTGGTGCATGGGAGTCTGTTAAACGTCATTTCCGTGAAATGGATATTAACTGCCAAACAACAGACTTTACAGCAGTTGCTATCGGCGACATGGCCGGTGACGTATTTGGTAATGGTATGCTGTTATCAAAGCATATTCGCTTGCAAGTGGCATTTAATCACTTACATATTTTCGTTGATCCAAACCCAGATGCAGCAGCTTCTTACCCAGAGCGTGAACGTTTATTTAAATTACCACGTTCATCATGGGAAGATTACAATAAAGAGTTAATCTCAAGCGGTGGTGGTATCTTCTCGCGTGCTGCTAAGTCGATTACGCTGACCCCTGAAATGAAAAAGATGTTAGGCACTAAAAAAGCCAGCATGACGCCAAATGAGTTGATCAAAGCATCATTAATGATGAACTATGATTTATTGTGGAATGGCGGTATCGGTACTTACATTAAGCATTCTAAAGAAACTGATGCCGATGTTGGGGATCGTGCAAACGATGCGCTGCGCATAAATGGTAAAGACCTTGGTGCTAAAGTATTTGGTGAAGGTGGTAACTTAGGTGCAACCCAACTAGGTCGTATTGAGTTTGCAACTCAAGGCGGTCGCGTAAATACTGACTTTATCGATAACGTAGGTGGGGTTGCGTGTTCAGATAACGAAGTAAATATTAAAATTTTACTCAATGGTTTAGTTGCGGAAGGCGACTTAACGCGTAAGCAACGTGACGAACTACTTTATTCAATGACTGATGAAGTGTCTGAATTAGTACTTAAAGATTGTTATCGTCAAACGCACACTTTATCGATTACTCAATCGAAAGGAACCTCTACGCTTAAAGAAAAAGTACGCTTTATCCATGCGCTTGAAAAAGATGGCAAGCTAGACCGTGCAATTGAGTTTATTCCTACTGATGAAGAGCTGGCAGAACGCGCCGCCGCAGGTAAAGATTTAACGCGCCCTGAGTTATCTGTATTGGTTTCTTATGCGAAAATGGTGCTCAAAGAGTCATTAGTCACTGATGAAATTACAGAAAACCCGTATTACCGTCAGTTATTAGTTAAATCATTCCCGCGTCCATTACGTGAGAAATTTAATGATGCAATGGATAATCATCCGCTACGCAAAGAGATTATTGCCACTAAGTTAGCAAATAATATTGTTAATGATATGGGCTTAAACTTTATGGTGCGTATGAATGAAGAAACCGGTGCAAATGAAGCTGAAATTGCATTGTGTTACTCAATCGCAAGTGAAATTTTCCAAATGCGTGAAACATGGTTATCTATTAGTGATCTTGATAATAAGATACCATCAAGCGTACAAACAGAAATGTTATACCAATTACGCCGTACAGTTCGCCGTGCAACACGTTGGTTCCTGCGTCATCGCACCAAAGCACAATCAATTGAGCAAGCGATCGAAATATTCTCACCAACATTTGCAGATTTAAGTGAAAACTTAACTAAATACATCGTTAAAACAGAAAGCGATCGTATTGTAAGTGCGCGTGAAGAACTAACGCAAAGCGGTGTACGTGCTGATATTGCACAGCGTATTGTATCGTTATCAAGCTTATTCTCGGTAATGGATTTAACGCAAATTGCACAAAACTCTAATCGTAAAATCGATATGGTGTCGCACACTTACTTTAAATTAGGTGCGCAAATGGGACTACATTGGTTCTTAGATCAAATCACTAATCAACCGGTTTCTAACCATTGGCAGGCATTAGCGCGTGCGTCATATCGTGAAGAGTTAGATTGGCAGCAACGCACCTTGTCAGAAGTTGTATTAAACAGCTTTGAAGGTGAAAACAGTGATGTAGATGGCCAAATTGAACAATGGATGGATAGTCAAGATCTGTTGCTTCAACGTTGGAAGCAAATGCTGACAGAGTTTAAAACATCGCAAAGCCATGATTTTGCAAAGTTTTCTGTCGCATTAAGAGAGCTTATGTTGCTTGGTCACAATTGTGATACATCAGCAAAGTAACAAACTGCTATTGATTAAAACTAATCGTTAAACAGTTTTTGTTATATAATACCTCAGCCTTGTCTGAGGTATTTTTTTGTCTACAATTTTAAGAGGATTATATTCATGTTCTACGATTTAGCTCGCCGTTTTATGTTTACCCGTGATGCGGAGTGGGCACATGATTTTGCTCTTAACAACTTACGTCGCTTTGCTAACACACCATTAAGTGCGGCATGGGCACAAAGTGTTGCTAATAAGCCGGTAAATTTTTTAGGTTTGGAATTTAAAAACCCAGTAGGACTTGCTGCAGGCCTAGATAAAAACGCCGAGTGTATCGATGCCTTTGCCCAAATGGGCTTTGGTTTTGTTGAAGTGGGTACAGTAACACCGCGTCCTCAAGCGGGTAACGATAAGCCTCGTATGTTTAGATTGCCACAGTCAAATGCGATAATTAATCGTATGGGCTTTAATAACAAAGGTGTTGATAATTTAGTTAATAATGTAAAAGCAGCTAAGTACGATGGCATTTTAGGTATTAATATCGGCAAAAATAAAGATACCCCAAATGAGCAGGGTAAAGACGACTACATTCACTGTATGCGAAAAGTGTTTGAGCATGCATCCTATATTACTGTAAACATTTCATCACCCAATACACCGGGCCTACGAGACCTACAATATGGCGCAGCATTAGATGATTTATTGCAAAGTCTAAAAAATGAACAGCTTGATTTAATTGCAAAGCATAATAAACAAGTGCCTATGCTGGTTAAAATTGCACCAGACTTAGATCCAATTCAAATTGAACAAGTCAGTGAGTCATTATTAAATAATAAAATTGATGGTGTTATAGCCACAAATACCACCTTAGAGCGCAGTTTAGTTCAAGGTCAGCAATATGCTGATGAGGCAGGCGGTTTATCCGGTGCGCCAGTTAGAGAGCGTTCAACCCATGTTGTTTCTGAAATCAAGCGCTTAACAAATAATCAGTTACCTATTATTGGTGTGGGTGGTATTGATGACGCTCAATCAGCAAAAGAAAAGTTTGATGCGGGTGCAGATTTAGTCCAAGTTTATACCGGTTTTATATACAAAGGACCGCAATTGGTAAAGTCGATCATTAACCACTTATAAGGATCAGTTATGTAAGCTTTTGATCGTTCGATAAATGTTCTAAAAAGACGTTTTAAAAATGGTCAAAAGCAGCTATACTCTAAGCTTATTGTCTTATTTTATTTTTTTAAGTACTAAGTAGGGAGGAGCAAATGTTACAAGCGTCAAAGCAATGGCAATGGATAGCATGCGCTGAGAAAAACCGCTTACTGCTTGATTTAAATGACGATATGCAACTTTGCACACCTTATAAGCTTAGACAATTAACTGATTGCGCTTTTAAAAATCCTTACTTCAGCCTTGAAGATGCGGCTTTTTATGAGCAAGTCTATTATTATCTTGAGCAGTTTAATTTATGGAACTCTGCTCAGTTATGCCAAATAGCCCTTAATGCAACGGCAGTTAAATTTCAACTAAAGCCTGTGTTAGCAAAAAGTTGGTTTTTTAAACCATATACCGGTAGTACGCCCAGTACTGAAGCGGTTATAAACTTAAGCTCTGAGTCACAAACAGGTGAGTTCTTAATTGTAGAGCATTGCCCTGATGCTTCTGTTTGTATAAATTTAAGCGAAACTTTTGCACTTGACGGCAATTTATCACTTGCCCAGTTTGAAGTGATCCGCGTATTAAACAATCGTGTTTTCCCCCTCATTACCTCACAGTACGATAGTCAAACAGCTTAGCCTAATTTAGTCTCTAGGGCTTGTTTATGGCGTATTTGTACGCAAACCTATGTTATAATCCCGCGCAATTAGCTATTAAGGGTTTTTACTTTGCAATTTATCGCACTTACTTCTATCGGAATCGAAAATTTATTGGTTGATGAACTTACAGAACTTGGCGCTACGGTGTCAAAACAAACTGTGGGTTCTGTTCGCTTTGAGGCTGACTCATTGCTAGCGCAAAAGGTGTGTTTATCAACACGCTTTGCTACGCGTGTACTTATGCTTATTGAAGAAAAAGAAGGCGTAAATGACAAAGACAGCTTGTATAAATTTGCACGCTTGCAACCTTGGCAAGAGTGGTTTGGTCCAACACAAACTTTTGCAGTTGACTTTAATGGCACAAACGATTCACTTAAAAATACCCAATTTTCAGGTCTAGTGATTAAAGATGCCATTGTTGATTACTTTAACGATTTATTTGAACAGCGCCCAAATGTTGATAAGCAAGATGCCAATGTGCGAGTAGTTGCCCGTTTAAATCGTCACGGTGTTTCACTTTATATTGATTACTCAGGGCCGCGTTTATCAGAGCGTGGATACCGCCAAGGCCAAGGTAAAGCACCAATTAAAGAGCATTTAGCTGCGGCAATAATAAAACGCAGTGGCTGGCTTGAAAATGTCAATCAACCGCTATTCGATCCATGTTGTGGCGCTGGTACTATTTTAATTGAAGCGGCGGGTATGGCACGTAATGAAGCGCCTGGATTATTCCGTGAAGGGTTTGCGTTTGAGCGTTTACCTAGCTTTAGAGTGGCAAAATTCAAAGAACTTAAAGAGCAGCTTTTAGCGAATATTACTGATCCTAAATTATGGCTAATTGGCCATGATTACGATGCACAAGTACTTGATAAAGCGATTGCCAATGCAAAACGCGCCGAGCTTGATACGGTGATTAAATTTAAGCAAAGCGATGCGACAAAACTGACGAGCGTTGCAAAATTACCGGGTGTTGTTATTTCAAACTTACCTTATGGTGAGCGTATTGGTTCTATGGCTGAACTTGTAAACTTGCATCGTAGTTTAGGTGTTGGTTTTAAAAAGCACTTTAATCATTGGAAGCTCGCTCTACTGGGCATGGATGAAAGCCTGTTTAAATTACTTAAATTAGTGAAGCAAAAACGCTATAAATTTAAAAATGGCCCCCTTGATGTTGAATTAAACCTGTATCAGCTTGATGACAAGCAAGTCAGCCTTACCTCTGATGACAAACCCGCTTTAAACTTCGAAGGCTCGATGGCATTTGCTAATCGCCTGAAAAAGAACAAGCAAGGCTTAAAAAATTGGCTTAAGCAAAATCAAGTCCATGCGTATCGTGTTTACGATGCAGATATTCCTGAATACAACGTTGCGGTTGATATTTATGGTGATTCAGCGGTTATTTTTGAATACGCAGCACCGAAAGAGATTGATGAAAAAACCTCTGAGAAGCGTTTACAAGATGTTATTAGCTTGACAGCACAACAACTTGATATTGCACCTGAAAACATTGCTGTAAAAGTACGTAAAAAGCAAAAAGGTGAAGAGCAATATACACCCATGGCTAAGCAAAATAGAACCATGGTAGTAGAAGAGTTTGGTGCTAAGTTTAAAGTTAATTTATTTGACTACTTAGACACGGGGCTATTTTTAGATCATCGCCTTGCACGTCGTTACATTCAAGAAAACGCAAAAGATAAGCGCTTTTTGAACCTGTTTGCATACACAGGAACCGCCTCAGTTCATGCAGCCATTGGTGGCGCAAAAGCGATTACTACCGTTGATTTATCTAAAACCTACTTAAAGTGGGGTCAAGATAACTTTGCGCTTAACGATATTAGCAATACACGTTATCGTTTTGAGCAAGCAGATTGTTTAAAATGGCTAGAGTATGCACAAGGGCAGTATGACCTGATCTTTTTAGATCCGCCTACTTTTTCAAATTCTAAACGAATGAAAGACGCGTTTGATGTGCAAAACGACCACATTAAGCTGTTAACTTGGGTTAAAAAAATATTGAGCCCATCGGGTACGCTAATATTCTCTAATAATAAACGCGGTTTTGTAATGGATGAAGTTGGCTTGATGGGGTTAGGGTTAAAAGCAGAAAATATTTCTGAAAAAACCTTATCTCCTGACTTTAAACGAAATAAAAAAATTCATAATAGCTGGTTAATTAAACATGGCTAAGTGGATTTTATATCACACCGACGGCTGCCACTTGTGCGAGCAAGCAGAGCAGCTGTTAAAACCGTTACTTTCATCAACCGATGAATTACAACTTATTGATATTATGAGCGATGACGCATTAATTTTAGAGTATCAAATAAGCATTCCGGTTTTAAAAAATCAACAAGGCCAACAATTATTTTGGCCTTTTACTGCACCTCAGGCGCAGCAGTTTTTAGCGCAAGCAGAATAAGAGTAAAGATTAACTATGGATTTAATTAGAATTTCAAAAGCACAATTAGCTTACGGTACACACCCATTACTTGATAATGCAGATGCAGTAATCGAAAGTGGCGAACGTGTGTGTATTGTAGGTCGCAATGGTGCAGGTAAATCAACGCTTTTAAAAGTACTCGACGGTCAAGTAATACTTGATGATGGCGAAATAAACCAAGTTGGTAGTTTAAAAATATCGCGTTTAGAGCAAGATCCACCTAAAGGGGCAAGTGGCACTGTATTTGATTACGTTGCCCAAGGTATGCCCGAAATTGCTAACTTACTCATTGATTTTCATCATGTAAGCACACAATTGCAAACAGATTGCACTGATCAACTATTAAATAAATTAGAGCGTTTATCTAATAAATTAGAGGCGGCAGATGGCTGGCGTTTTGATAGCCGAATTCAGCTTGTACTTACTCAATTAGAGCTAACTCCTGATGCGAAACTTGAGTCGCTTTCTGGTGGTTGGTTACGTAAAGTTGCATTAGCGCGTGCTTTAGTGAGTGAGCCTGATTTATTACTGCTCGATGAGCCTACTAACCACTTGGATATGACAAGTGTAATGTGGTTAGAGCAATTTCTAAAAGAATTTAAAGGCGGCATTGTATTTATATCTCATGACCGTGCATTTATTCGAGCTGTTGCTACACGTATTTTAGATTTAGATCGCGGTAAGCTAATTTCTTATCCTGGTGATTATGCCACTTATTTAGAACAAAAAGCGCATGATTTAAAAGTAGAAGAAACACAAAATGCATTGTTCGATAAACGTTTAGCGGAAGAAGAGGCATGGATCCGCCAGGGTGTTAAAGCCCGTCGTACTCGTAACGAAGGCCGTGTTCGTGAGCTGAAACAATTACGTAATGAACGCAAACAGCGTGTGGATCAGGTAGGCAAAACTGATTTCAATATTGAAACAGCCGATCGTTCAGGTAAGTTAGTATTTGAAGCGAAACACTTAAATCATGCATTTAAAGACAAAGTGATAGCTGATGACTTCTCTACCTTAGTAATGCGTGGCGACCGTATCGGCTTGGTAGGCCCTAACGGCATAGGTAAAACAACGCTATTAAAATTACTATTTGGCGATTTAAAAGCAGACAGTGGTGAAATAAAGCAAGGTGTTAATTTAGAGTTTGCTTATTTCGATCAGTACCGTGAAAAACTTGATGAAGAAGCGACCGTTCAAGATAACGTTGCTGAAGGTAAGCAAGAGGTGATGATGGGCGGGCGCTCACGTCATGTGTTAGGCTATTTACAAGACTTTTTATTCCCGCCGGCACGCGCTCGCACACCGGTAAAAGCACTTTCAGGTGGTGAAAAAAACAGGTTGTTATTAGCCAAACTATTTTTGAAACCTTCAAATATATTAGTGCTTGATGAGCCAACAAATGACCTAGATATAGAAACATTAGAACTCCTTGAAGATATTATTAATCAATATCAAGGTACTGTGCTGATTGTTAGCCATGACCGAGAGTTTATTGATAATACCTGTTCGAGTGTTTGGGCATTTGAAGGGAACGGCAAAGTCACTGATATAGTTGGCGGCTACAGTGATTATGAAGCGTATACCAACTATTTAGCAGAGCAGCAAAAGCAGCAGCAACAGCAGCCAGTAAAAAAAGTTGAAAAAACAGAGCCAACGCCAGTTAAAAGCAATAACAAAGCAAATAAACTCTCTTACAAATTAAAACTTGAACTAGAGCAACTACCTAATAAAATGGAACAACTTGAAGCTGAGCTTGAAAAACAACAAGAACGAGTAAGTCACGAAGATTTTTTCAAGCAAGACAGTGATATAACAGCCAAGGAATTGAACCATTTAGCCCAACTTGAGTCTGACCTTGAAGCCGCTTTTGAGCGTTGGGAAGAACTTGAAGAATTAAAGAATCAGTAGTAAGGAATAAAATGAAATATAAATTACTCGCGGCCAGTGTTTTAGCAACACTGAGTACATCGGCATTAAGTGCAACCTATGCGTTAACGGAGTTAGGTAACTTTGAAAACGCAAAACATACTTATGTTACCGATGTGAGTGAAAACGGACATGTCATTGGGCTTGCTAATGGCTTATACAATATCCCAATTGATATTAGTTATATTGATTTTACCGATAGTTTAATTAATAACGCTTACAGAAATGAAGTAAATTCATTTGAACTAAGTGATAAAGAAATTACGTTTACACTTGGTGATATCGAAAACAACGACGCTATTTATACCAATGCTGATGCGCATACTTTTATGGTTCGTTTTTTGTCAAACTTATCTACTAACTTTGAATACCAAAAAATTAGCTCTATTGTTGCTACAAATTACAGCAGTGGTGTAATAACAGAGCAATCTTTATTTGATGTTGCTTCAGTTGATTATGACGGATTAACGCGCTCGACTAGCAACTTTTATAATGCAGTTGCACAGGACGGTACTACCGTGGGTTGGGGCAGTGCACCGTTTGATAAAATCACTTTTACACCAGATGGTGAAACAGTTGAAGAAACTTGGTTTACCCGAGAGTTTATAGAGCGTGGTATTTTAATTTCTGAGGGCGGCGTAGAAGTGCCACTTGTTCCAGAATTTACTGAACATGGTGGGACGAGTAAAGCGTCTGATATTGTTGCCACTGACACAGGTTATATTGTTGTTGGTAATGTTTCAGTTAGTATTCCGACTGAAAGACAAACTACAATTACTGATAATTGTGATGGCCTTGATGAGCCAGTAATGGCTTGTATTGAATCACTGAATAGTCGAAGTACGCGTGGTTTATTCAATAAAACAGCGGTTAAATGGACTCTAGATAGTGCTTTTAATGTCACTTCAACAGAGCTGTTAGGTCTAGCGCTTACTCCAAAAGAAGACGAAGACAATAATCCGTTTATTAGTAACGCCTTAGCGGTTAACAAAAATGGCGTTGCAGTCGGTTTTTCTAACACCCGTTATTTTGATCGCGATGCGACTATTTTAACTATGCCAACGTATTTTAAAGACGGTGAAGTGGTTGATTTTATAAACCAGCAAGATGATTGGCAAGCAGGTAAAGCATTTGCAATCAATGATAATGACATTATTGCAGGTTATGCTACTAAACGTATTGAAGGTTCCTTAAGAAACAAACTTTTCTACCATGATATAAATACAAACACGACCGTGTTCCCTGAAGATTATTTTATTAGCTCAAGCTCATATGCAAATGATATTAATAATCAAGGTTACATTGTAGGTGAAGGTGATGTTGGTGAAACAGCGAGTTCAAGACGCTCTGAAGCATTTATTTATAAAATTGGTGATGACAAAATCACTAACTTGAATACTCTACTACCGTGTTATGACAGTGATGGTGAAACTAGTTTTAGTTATAAAATGGTCGAAGCGAAATCAATTAATGAAAGCAACGAAGTATTCGGTGTGGCAACTAAAACGGTTGAAAAACTAAACTCACTAGGCGAAGTCGTAACCGACATTAATGGCAATATTCAATATGAAAGTGTTGCAGTGGCGGTAAAGCTTTCGCCTATCCCTAATGGTGAAGTTGAAAACTGTAAAGCCCCAGATGCAGAGTTTTATGAACGTAGCTCAGCCAGTTTTTCATGGTTTGGTTTATTACTGCTACCTTTAGTTGGATTAAGACGCGTTTATCGTTTCTAATTACAGCTATTCGTTTATAAAAAAACCAACTTGTTAAGTTGGTTTTTTTTGTCTATAGTAATATAAACAGAAGCACTTGATGGAGTAGGCGCTAGTTATTTCTCGATGTCCAAGCTCGTCTCACTGAGCGGCGCCAAATCAAATCAATACCAAAATAACCAATAACACTAGCAATAGATGCACACACAAGTGAACCGACTAAAAAAGCGGGGCCAATTGTCGTTAAACTTTCTATAAACCATGCCCAACTTGCCTCAAACGCAAAATGTTGCTCCGGTTGATTAAGTACTAATGTGCCAACCAAGTATGAGCCGTAAAAAATAGGTGGCATTGTAAGTGGGTTAGTGATCCATACTAAAGCAACAGAAATAGGTAAATTTACTCTTAAGATTATGGCTGCGGCAGCTGCTAGCACCATTTGAAAAGGAACAGGGATGAATGCAAAGAAAAGTCCAACGGCAAAAGCACCGCGTGCTGAACGTCTATTTAAATGCCAAAGGTTAGCATCATGTAAAAGACGACCAAATATTTTTAGTGATTTGTGATGTCTAATTTTATTTGGATCAGGTAAAAACCGTTGGATCGTTTTTTTAGCCATTTAAAGCAACCATTTACGTCTGTGTGGATGAGTCTTGGATTTGTTGTCGGTGTCGTTGTTACCGTGTTTTATTATCAAACCCTTGAATTTACAGTTATCACAATTTCAATCCTCATTGTGAGCACGTATTTTAAGCCGTTTTTAACTGTATTGTTAGGCTTTATTTGCGGTATTTGTTGTGTAGCAGCACATTTTATCTTGTTTTATTCATTTGAATTGCCTGAACAGCACGAAAAATATGCTTACTCTGTCGGTGTTGTGGTCGAAGAGGTTATTTCTGCTAAACCTCCCCAATATGTAAAAGTTAAAATAACGCGTTTGGAAGACAGAGAATATAGTCACTTTAGGACACCTTATGCCTTATTAAGTATTAATTTTGCACAACCAATTCAATCTGGTGATGCTTTTAATGCTCAAGTGAGACTTAAAAACTATAGATCCATTAAGAATTTTACTGTTTTTGATAATCAGCTTTATGCTTTTACCCAAAAGATAGCGTTTAAAGGTACAGTGCTCAATAAACAGCTTAATATTAAAAGCTCTCAAAAAAGTAATGCGGTGTCAGCTTATAGAGCCTATGTCAAAAAGTTGGTAAATAATGCTGAGCTGAATTGGCTCTATTATGTGCTGTTAACTGGCGATAAGTCATTAATGACATTCGAGCATAAAGAGTTAATGCAGAGCCTTGGGTTAAGTCATTTGTTGGCGATTTCTGGATTACATATCTCTCTAGTGTTTGGTTTTTGTTATTTTGTTACACGGTTTTGTCTTAAGTTGGTTAAACCTGAACTAAATCAAGCCTTAAATGTTTCTATTTTTTATAGTGCTGCTGGTTTTATAGTCGCATTCTTATATGTTTACTTGAGTGATTTCATCATCTCCGCAACCCGCGCTTTAATTATGTTGGGCTGTTATTTATTGCTTTATTACTTGGCAAAGCAATCATTGAGGTGGCGCAGTATTTTATATGCGTTGGTTATTATTTTAGCGATTAATCCATTTAGTTTGCTTAATCCTGGTCTGTATTTTTCATTTTTAGCGGTATGTATCATTTTTATGGTTTTAAAGCAGTTTCCGCTGCGAGGTCATACACTACTGGCCAATATTCGCACTCTTGCTGTTATTCAACTGGGATTATTTATTGGCTTGCTACCGCTGTCATTATACTTTTTTAATGGCGTGAGTTTAGCGGGTTTAGCTTTAAATCTTGTCGCTATTCCCATTTTATCTTTTGTATTAATGCCCGCTTTATTTTTAAGTGTGTTGCTGGGATTATTAACCGATTGGTACGCATTTATTGTGTTGTATGATTTTCCACTGACCTATATTTATCAAATGTTGCAGGCAATACCTCAGCACATACGATGGCTTAATGTCGGTCAGGTAAGTATAACCACTGTGGTGCTGCTTTATAGTGCTGTTCCGTTACTTTACTTTATTGAGCTTCGCTTACTGGCGTGCATTCCGCTTTTGACTTTACTGTTTAACCATTACTTTACCCAAACTAGCCTTTGGCGGCTGAATGTATTTGATGTGGGACATGGACTAATGGTACTGATAGAAAAAGACAAGCACGCGTTTATTTATGACTTTGGCCCAAGTTACTTTAATCGCTTTAGTCGTGTGCCTAGTGTATTACTACCCTATATTGATGCCCATAATCTAATGGTAAGTACCGCGATTGTGAGTCATCAAGATAACGACCATGCCGGAGGTGTTGCGCATTTTAAAGCGGCTGGCTATGCATGGAGCTTTGATTATTTTCATCCAAGTGGTGTATATAACGACTGCATAGCAACAACGATAGACTTCAAAGGCTTGAGTATTCAAACCTTTGCAAAAGAGGAGTTTAATAACAGTAATGATAATTCCTGTGTCGTTAAAATCTCAAGTGCAAACCACAGTGTGCTTCTCACTGGTGATATATCAAAGGCGAGGGAGTCTAAATTAATTAAAAAAGGGGATGATTTACAAAGTACCGTTTTGTTAAGTCCTCATCACGGCAGTGATAGTTCCTCCAGTGTCGAGTTTATTAAGGCCGTAAACCCAACATTTGTGATTCATTCAAGTGCGTATCAAGGTCAGTGGCAATTTCCAAATAAAGCAGTGGTCAAGCGTTATAGTGAAATACACGCCAAACAATATAGCACCGGTGATGTAGGACAAATTCGGGTTGATTTTTATGCTAAGCACCTAGAGCTGACTACTGCAAGAGGGGCGGAAAGTTATTGGTTTATCAAAGATTGACGTTTTGTTTTGCTGTTGCTAAGGATACAATAGGGGCTGTTACTGGTTTTAGAGAGTGTTATGGAACAAAGTACTACACAAATTTATAAACGGCTTGTTTCTTACGTTGGCGCCTATAAGACGGTTGCCATCGTCGCGATTATTGGAATGATAGGTTACTCAGGTATGGATGCATTATTCATTCAACTGATGAAGCCGTTTATCGATGAAGGTTTAAATGAGCGTAACAGTCAGGTACTTACTTATGCGCCATTTGTTGTTATTGCGCTGGTTATCGGGCGTGGCGTATTTAACTTTATGTCATCGTACTGTTTAAGCTATGTAGGCTCACAAGTAGTGAGAGCGCTGCGCCAAGAATTGTTTGAGCACATTTTACATTTACCGGTATCCTTTCACGATAAAAATTCGACGGGCGATCTTATTTCAAAAATTACCTTTGATACTGAGCAAGTTCAACAAGCAATTACCAAAGCTTTGCTTATTGTAGTGCGTGAAGGCGCTTTTGTGGTGTTTTTACTCGCTTTGATGTTTTATACCAGTTGGCAACTATCGTTAATCTTTTTAGTGATTATCCCACTGGTAGCCATCATAGTAGCCGTGGTATCTAAACGTTTTCGTCATATCTCGAAAAATATTCAGTCTGCTATGGGACAGGTAACACGTAGCTCAGAGCAAATGCTGAGTGGTCACAAGGTGATCCATGGCTTTGGTGGCCAAACGCAAGAAATTGATCAATTTTCTAAAATTAATAATCATAATCGCCAGCAACGTATCAAAATGGATGCGACTAAGGCGTTAAGTGTCTCTATTATTCAAATTTTAGCCGCCAGTGCAATGGCTGTTATTTTATGGGTTGTCTCTATGCCCTCAATGATAGACAGCATTAGCTCTGGTGATTTTGTAGTGCTTATTTCATCAATGATGATGTTACTGCGCCCACTAAAACAATTGGCTAATGTTAACAGCGATTTACAGCGTGGTATTTCAGCTGCGCAGAGTGTTTTTTTAGTACTTGATGAAGAAATAGAAAAAGACACGGGTACTTTACCGGTTGATAAGGTAAAAGGGCATATTGAGGTAAAAAACGTGACCTTTAAATACCCAACCAAGGATGAAGCGGTGCTTAACGATTTATCACTGAACATTAAAGCCGGTGAGAGTATTGCGCTTGTTGGCCGCTCTGGCTCGGGTAAATCAACAATTTCTAATTTGTTACCCCGATATTATGACTTAGAAGCGCCAAGCGAAATTTTACTCGATGGCGTTGCTCTTAATGAATATAAGCTTACTGATCTTCGCCGTCAATTTGCGTTAGTGTCGCAACAAGTGGTGCTATTTAATGACACGATTGCCAATAATATTTGTTATGGTTTACAACGAGAAATCTCTATCGAAGAGCTTCACACCGTTGCGAAGCAAGCTCATGTGTGGGAGTTTGTAAAAGACTTACCCGAGCAACTTAATACTATGGTTGGTGAGAACGGGGTAATGCTTTCAGGCGGTCAACGCCAACGTATTGCGATTGCCCGTGCTATTTTAAAAGACGCACCTATTTTAATTTTAGATGAAGCGACCTCGGCCTTGGATACAGAGTCTGAAAAGCTTATTCAACATGCCCTTGATACATTAATGAAAGATAAAACCTCTATTGTTATCGCTCATAGGCTATCGACTATTGAAAACAGTGACCGTATCTATGTGATTGATAACGGTACAGTGATAGAAAGTGGCACGCATACTCAATTACTGGCTAACGATGGTACCTACTCAGCTCTTTGTAAAATGCAGTTTGGTGAGCAGGGGTGAGTAAAATAGAGCAAAGCTGGTACAAACCTTTTAGTTTAATTACGTTATTGCTATTACCACTGTCCGCTATTTTTGGCTGTATTTCTTTGCTGCGTAAATACTGCTACAAGTTCGGCATTTTTAAATCGTTTATCAGCAAAACACCGGTTATTGTGGTTGGTAATATAAGCGTTGGCGGCAATGGTAAAACTCCATTTGTATTATGGCTGCATGATCACTTAATCGCCCAAGGTTTATCCGTTGGTTTAATTAGTCGCGGCTATGGTGGGAAAGCAGCTCATTACCCATTATTAGTGACTGCCAATACGACTACTTTAGAGGCTGGGGATGAGCCGGTACTTTTATTTAACCGTTTACAATGTCCGTTAGTTGTGGGGCCAAATAGGCAGCACAATATAGAAATGCTCAATAAACATTTCAAGCTTGATGTGATTATTTCAGATGATGGCATGCAGCATTACAAAATGGCGCGCAGTATAGAATGTTGTATTGTTGATAGCGAAAGAAAATTTGGTAATGGCTTTTTAATGCCAGCAGGACCACTTCGTGAAACCGCCTCTCGTTTAAACAGTGTAGATTTAGTCATTGAAAATGGCTCTGAGCAAGAATTTAGTTATCGCTTGCAACCATCAGTTATTAAACGTGTTGCCGATAATACTGATATAACGACGCCCTTAAAGGCTGCGCACGCGGTAAGTGCGATTGGTAACCCAGGTCGTTTTGAGGCTTCACTGCAAGCACAAGGTATTAAGTTACTGTCTACGCATCACTTTCGCGATCATTATGCTTACAGTGCTGATGATTTTGCTCAATTTGGTGATGACTGTATATTAATGACAGAAAAAGATGCGGTTAAGTGCCGTGATTTTGCAAAGCCGAATTGGTATTACTTGCCAGTTGACGCTCAGCCAACTGCAGCAGTAATAAACACATTAAATTTATTATTAAAAGAAAAAGGGATCCATCATGGCCTTTGACACTAAGTTACTCGAAATTATTGCTTGCCCTGTATGTAAAGGTAAGTTGCGCTTTGATAAAGAAAACCAAGAGCTGATCAGCACTGCAGCAAAACTAGCTTACCCTGTACGCGATGATATTCCGGTATTGCTTGAAAACGAAGCCCGAGAATTGTCTCTTGAAGAGGTAGAAAAGTGGAATTCGTAGTTGTTATCCCTGCGCGTTACGCTTCTACGCGTTTACCAGGTAAACCGCTCGCTGATATTTGTGGCAAACCAATGATACAGCATGTGTATGAAAAAGCCTGTTTGTCAGGAGCTAGCAAGGTGGTTATTGCCACCGATCATCAAAAAGTGTTTGATGCTGCTAAACGTTTTACTAGTAACGTTTTGATGACACGTGAAGATCATCAATCAGGTACAGAGCGCTTAGCCGAGGTGGTGGATTTACTTAATTTAGCCGATGACACTATCGTGGTAAATGTACAAGGTGATGAACCTTTGTTATCCCCTGATAACGTATCGCAAGTGGCGACATTATTAGCGCAATCAATTGCACCAATGGCAACCTTAAGTGTTGCTATCGAAGAGCGTGATGAAGTGTTTAATCCTAATGCGGTTAAAGTGGTCAGTGACATTAATAAAAATGCCTTGTACTTTTCAAGAGCGAGTATTCCTTTTGATAGGAGTACCATGATGGCAGAGCAGCAACCACTGAATTTAGCGCCTTTTCAACGTCACGTGGGTATTTATGCTTACCGTGCAGGATTTATAAAGCAATATATTGAATTAAGTGTTTCACCATTAGAACTACTTGAATCGTTAGAGCAGTTACGCGTGCTATACCATGGTTATGCAATTAAAATAGAGCAAGCATTAGTTACCCCTCATGCAGGAGTCGACACACCAGAAGATTTGGCTAAAGTGGTTGCCCATATTCAAAGTAAAAGCGCGTGAACACAACACAAACGCCTGTATTAAAAGTGCAATATACGCATGATGATTTTTACATCATAAATAAACCGCAAGGGCTCAATTTTCACTCTGAGGAAGGTCCCGGTTTTGTGGTACTAGCTGAGCAACAGTTAAACGAAAAATTATTTGCAGTACACCGTTTAGATAAAGTCACCTCTGGGTTGATTATACTCGCGCGAAGCAAAGCGGCAGCAGCTGAATTTACGCAATTATTTACCCAGCACGCGATTAATAAGTTTTATCTAGCGGTCAGTGATACCAAGCCTAAAAAAAAGCAAGGCTGGGTTAAAGGTGATATGGCTAAGTCTCGCCGTGGCACGTATAAATTATTAAACTCACAAAGTAACCCTGCTATTACACGTTTTTATTCGTTTAGCTTTAAAAGCGGTTTTAGAGCTTACTTATTAAAACCCTATTCGGGAAAAACTCATCAGCTTAGGGTGGCATTAAAGAGTTTGGGTGCCCCCATAATGGGTGATGCGAGTTATGCAGGGAGCCCTGCAGAGCGTACCTATTTACATGCATTTGCGCTGGATTTTAATTGGAAAGGGCAAAAAATACAACATACCCTGTTGCCACAATCTGGTGAAGAGTATGCGCAATTAATAAAACATCAAGATTTTGATTCTTGGCAAACGCCGTGGAAATTGGATTGGTAAATGAGTGAACAAGTAACTGATATCCGCTTTGGTGGTATTAAACGACTATATGGTCAACAGCAATTTGAGTGGTTACAGCAAGCACATTTTTGTGTTGTGGGTATTGGTGGTGTAGGCAGTTGGACTGCTGAAGCACTAGCGCGTACCGGTGTGGGTAAAATCACCTTAATTGATTTAGATGATATTTGCGCAACCAATGTCAATCGTCAAATTCATGCCTTAACAGGTACAATAGGCGAAGCTAAAGTGGATGCTATGAAGGCGCGCTGCGAGCTGATAAACCCTGAGTGTATAGTGAATGTGATTGACGATTTTATTACCCTTGATAATATTCAAGAGCATATTCAAGGCTTTGATTATGTAATAGATTGTATAGATGCGGTAAAAGAAAAAGCGGCGTTAATCGCGCACTGTAAGCGTAATAAATTGCCTATAATTACCACGGGCGGTGCAGGTGGGCAAACCGATCCGAGTCAAATTACTTTTGGTGATGTGGCAAAAACCACCCAAGATCCATTACTTGCAAAAGTACGTTATATTTTGCGTAAGCAATATAATTTTAGCTCTAACCCAAAACGTAAATTTAATATTGACTGTGTATATTCAACAGAGCAGCTTGTTTATCCAGGTAGCGATGGCAATGTGTGTCATGCGAAACAAAATGCAGATGGCAGTATGAATATGGACTGTAATAATGGCTTTGGATCAGTGACGATGATCACTGGAAGTTTTGGATTCTTTGTTGCCGCTAAAGCAGTGAGAAAATATTTAGATAAGCGTGCACGTTTAAATATTTAACTACAAGCTGCTTATTATACTGTTATAAAAAGCGCTTAACGCGCTTTTTGTTTGGCTAAGGTTTGTATTTTTTCAACCATGGCTTTTACTCCATTGCCGCGAGAAGCGCTTAAGTGGCTAATTAAGCCAAGTTTTTCAAATTCTTCATAGGCATTAACGTTTAACACCTCTTCTGGTGTTAAACCGTTATACAGGGCTAAAATTAACGCCAATAAGCCTTTCACTATGCGCGTATCAGAATCACCAATCACAACCAACGCATTCTCGGTTAGGTCAAATTCAACAAACATCCACACTTTACTCTCACAGCCTTGCACGAGCGCATCGTCGGTTTTTAATATATCGGCAAGTGGTGGGAGTGTTTTGCCAAGTAACATAATTTCACGGTATTTCTGTTGCCAGCTTGCACTGCTTTCAATGTTTTTACTTACCCGTTGGTATGTCTGAGTCATTATTTATCCAAATTAGTCTAATAAAGCGATGCATTCTTTAAGCGCAGTAATAAATTGGTCTACATCTTTAGTCGTATTATAAAATGCAAAACTCGCTCTGAGTGAGCCATTTAGTTTCAAATGGGTCATTAATGGTTGGGTACAATGATGACCACTTCGCACTGCAATACCATAGCCGTCAAGTAAAGTTGCCAGATCATACGGATGTTCATTTTTATAATTAAAGCACAATGTACCAATGTTCGATTTTAGGTCGCTATAGATACTAATACCGTCTATTTGATTCAGTGCGTTCGCTGCATAAATAAACAACTGTTGTTCATAGTGCTTTAATGTTTGCTGATCAAGTGCAATTATATACTCAAGCGCCGCACCGAAGCCTAAAACACCGGCTATATTCGGTGTTCCTGCTTCAAACTTAGCGGGAGCGTCACGATAAGTGCTTTGCGTTAGGGTCACTTTTTCAATCATTTCACCGCCTGTTTGGTAAGGCGATAATGCATTAAGTGTGCTGTAGCGGCCATATAAACCGCCTAATCCTGTTGGCCCCAACATTTTGTGAGCTGAAAACACGTAAAAATCACAATCAAGCTTTATTAAATTAGGTCTTAAATGCAGAGCGCCTTGTGCGCCATCGACTAAAGTTAACGCATTTACTGCCTTCGCAGCGGTTATCAGCGGAGTTAAATCGGTAATATTGCCCAGCGCATTAGAGGCTTGTGTAATAGCTAGCAGCGCAGGCTTGGTAAGTTTAATCACGTCACAACACTGGCTAATATCAAAGGTGGCATCGTCATTGAGTGGCAGCACTTTTAAGGTTGCTCCAGTGTATGCCGCAAGTTCTTGCCATGGCACAATATTCGCGTGATGCTCGATTGGGCTAATTAAAATGGTGTCGTCAGTTGTTAATGTATTTCTTAGGCCATGTGCAACTAAGTTAATCGCCTCAGTAGCGCCTTTAGTCCAAACAATTTCATTACCGCTTACCTGAAAATAATCAGCAACGCGTTGACGTACTAGCTCATAAGCCGTTGTAGCTTGCTCACTAAGGGTATGACGGCCGCGATGAACATTTGCATTCTGATAGGTGTAAAACTCGTTAGTAGCGTCAATCACGCATTGTGGCTTTTGTGTTGTTGCTGCCGAGTCTAAATAAACCAAAGGGTAACCATTGATTGTCTGATTTAGGGTAGGGAAATCATTACGGATTGTTTTAGGATCAAACGAGGACACAGACATAGGCTCATAAAGTTAATCAATTTGGGCAGGAATTGTAATCGGTTTAAGATAATTCTCAAGTAACGTGTAATAAAAAAGGCCGCAAAAGCGGCCTTTTAAACTAACTTTAAAGCTTAGCGCTTGTCAGTTGCTTTGTAATCACGGGCTGTTTCACCTGTGTAAAGCTGACGTGGGCGGCTGATCTTGTGGCCAGGTTGAGAAAGCATCTCGTCCCAGTGTGAGATCCAACCTACAGTACGTGCCATTGCAAAAATTACAGTGAACATGCTAGTAGGAATACCAATCGCTTTTAAGATAATACCTGAGTAGAAATCTACGTTAGGGTATAGTTTCTTCTCAACAAAGTATGGGTCTTCAAGTGCAATTTGCTCAAGCTTCATAGCAATATCAAGCAATGGATCTTGAATGTTTAGCTCTGCTAATACTTCATGACACGTTTGACGCATTACGGTTGCACGTGGGTCGAAGTTTTTGTAAACACGGTGTCCAAAGCCCATAAGACGGAACGGATCCGCTTTATCTTTTGCTTTTGCTACGTATTCGTCAATACGATCAACTGAGCCAATTTCTTCTAACATGTTTAAACATGCTTCGTTAGCACCGCCGTGAGCAGGGCCCCAAAGAGATGCAATACCCGCAGCAATACATGCATAAGGGTTAGCACCAGAAGAACCTGCTAAACGTACTGTTGACGTTGAAGCATTCTGTTCGTGGTCAGCATGAAGCATAAAGATTTTATCCATTGCTTTAGCTGTTACTGGGTTTACTTTGTATTCTTCAGCAGGAACAGAGAACATCATGTGTAAGAAGTTTTCTGCATAGCTCAGATCATTGCGTGGGTATACAAACGGTTGACCGATGTTTGTTTTGTATGCCATTGCTGCAATTGTTGGTAACTTAGCAACTAATTTAATAGCGCTTGTTTTACGTTGAACTGCGTCAGTGATATCAAGATCTTCATGATAAAAAGAAGATAAAGCACCAACAACACCACATAGCATTGCCATTGGGTGAGCATCAAAACGGAAACCTTGGAAGAAGTTTGCGATTTTCTCATCTAGCATAGTGCTACGAGTGATTTTTGTAGCAAAATCATCGTATTGCTCTTTAGTTGGTAACTCACCGTTTAAAAGTAAGTAACATAACTCAATGTAGTTAGAGCTTTCTGCTAACTGCTCGATTGGGTAACCACGGTGTAGTAAAACACCTTTACCACCATCGATGTAAGTGATGGTAGATTCACAAGAACCAGTCGACATGAAACCTGGGTCATAAGTAAAGTGACCATGTGAGCCGAGTGTACGTACATCAATTACATCTTGGCCAGCAGTACCTTGATAAATTGGAAGTTCGATTGGATCTAGCCCATCAATATGGACTGTGGCTTTCTTATCTGCCATCTATGTATCTCCTATTAAGATAACTATTCTGATTTTTTATATTCTAAAATCTATTCTAAGCACATCTTTACATTTTAACGTGAAAGAGGGGTATAAAGTCAATTTTTATAAGTATTATGCACATATGTATAATAAATATTCGGTATAGATTGAATATTATACCATTGGCTAATTCGCAAACGTCTCAAAGTAAACAAGAATTGTAAAAGAGTCTCCGGCTATATATACTATCGGAGGTTTTTAACCAATTAGTATTTGGGTAAACTTTTTTTTACATAATATTTTTCATAAAAAGTGAACTTTATTGGTATTAATACGTTTATTTTGATAGTTCCACCAGAAACACTTGGTGGGTTTTAGAAAAACAAGTAGATGAGCCCCACTGCGGGCAAGATGGGCAAGTAACTGTGAAAAAGCAAAGACCTGTAAATCTAGATCTAACAACTATATCTATGCCGGCAACGGCTAAAGCTTCAATTTTTCACCGCGTCACCGGTGTTGCATTATTTTTTGCTTTAACGTTTGTCATTTGGGCTTGGTCAGAGTCTCTTTCTTCAGCTGAAGGTTTTGAATTCGTCAAGGGTCTGTTTAACGGATTCATTGCCAAATTTATAGCTTGGGGCACCCTTTCTGTATTGGGTTATCACCTTATTGGTGGTATCCGTCATATTATTATGGACATGGGGCATTGGGAAGAACTTGAATCAGGCAACACTAGCGCTAAAATTGCGATGGCACTTGGCGTTGTGTTTGCTGTATTGGCAGGGGTGTGGATATGGTCTTAAATCAAGCAACTCTTAAACGTGATGGCGTACAAGATTATGTATCTTTACGCACAACGGCATTAATAATCAGTGCGTATGCAATTTTTATTATCGGCTATTTTTTAGCGATGCCAGAAGTCACATATGACGCCTGGACAGGCCTATTCTCTAACCTAGCAATGAAAGGGGCGACATTAATTACCCTAGTTTGCATTATGGTTCATACCCGTATTGGCCTTTGGCAGGTTCTAACCGACTATGTAAAGGGCGCTAAATTGCGTGCTTTTTTAGGCTTTGTACTAAACCTAATGGCTATCGCTTACGTAGCTGTAGGTTTAATCGTTTTATGGGGTGTTTAAGTGAAATATTCTGTTCGTGAATTTGACGCCGTAGTAATTGGTGCCGGTGGTGCAGGTATGCGCGCTGCTCTTGCTATTACTGAATCTGGCAAAACATGTGCGCTAATCTCTAAAGTTTTCCCGACACGCTCACACACTGTATCTGCTCAAGGTGGTATTACAGTAGCGCTAGGTAATTCACATGAAGATAACTGGGAATGGCATATGTATGATACCGTTAAAGGCTCCGATTTTATCGGTGACCAAGACGCTATCGAATACATGTGTAATACAGGCCCAGAAGCTATTACTGAATTAGAAAACATGGGTTTACCATTTTCTCGTTTTGAAAATGGCCGTGTTTACCAACGTCCTTTCGGTGGTCAATCGAAAAACTTTGGTGGTGAACAAGCTGCACGTACAGCAGCAGCTGCTGACCGTACTGGTCACGCATTATTACACCTTCTTTATCAACAAAACGTTAAAAACAAAACAAATGTGTTCTCAGAATGGTATGCACTTGATTTAGTTAAAAACGATAATGGCGATGTAGTAGGTTGTACAGCAATTGAAATTGAAACAGGTGAAATCACTTTCTTCAAATCAAAAGCAGTTGTGTTAGCTACTGGTGGTGCAGGTCGTATTTTCGCATCAACAACTAATGCTCACATTAACACTGGTGACGGTGTTGGTATGGCGACTCGTGCTGGTATTTCTATGCAAGACATGGAAATGTGGCAGTTCCATCCGACAGGTATCGCAGGTGCTGGTACGCTAGTAACTGAAGGTTGTCGTGGTGAAGGTGGTTATCTTTTAAATAAAGATGGCGAACGCTTCATGGAGCGCTATGCACCAAATGCTAAAGATTTAGCATCTCGTGACGTTGTTGCTCGTTCAATGATGACAGAAATTCGTGAAGGTCGTGGTTGTGATGGTCCTTGGGGTCCTCACCTTAAGTTGAAACTTGACCACTTAGGCGAAGAAACGCTTAACTTACGCCTTCCTGGTGTATGTGATCTTGCTAAAACATTTGCTCACGTTGATCCTGCAAAAGAACCAATTCCAGTTATCCCAACATGTCACTACATGATGGGTGGTGTACCTACTAACGTAAATGGTCAAGTACTAAATATCGATGCCGCTGGCAACGAAAAAGTAGTTCAAGGTTTATTTGCGGTTGGTGAGATTGCATGTGTATCTGTACACGGTGCTAACCGCCTTGGTGGTAACTCATTACTTGATTTAGTTGTATTTGGTCGTGCTGCTGGTAACTTCCTAGGTAAGTACCTAAATGACGTTGAAATCTCTAAAGCAGCTTCTGAGTCTGATTTAGAAGCGTCTTTAGCTCGATTTAACCGTTGGGAAAGCTCAACAGTTGGTCAAGGCGAAGACCCAGTACAAATCAAGAAAGACCTACAACAGTGTATGCAGCTTAACTTCTCGGTATTCCGTGAAGGTGACTCAATGGCTACGGGTCTTACTGAGCTTAAAGAAATTCGTGAACGTCTACAGCATGCACGTCTTGATGATAAATCATCAGACTTCAACACCATGCGTATTGAATGTTTAGAATTAGACAACTTAATGGAAACAGCTTACTCAACTGCAGTAGCTGCAAACTTCCGTACTGAAAGCCGTGGCGCACACTCTCGCTTTGACTTCCCAGATCGTGATGACGAAAACTGGTTATGTCACTCAGTATTCAATCCGGTAACGGATGAAATGAGCAAGCGTAAAGTAAACTACGAGCCTAAGCTACGTGAAGCTTTCCCACCTAAAGCACGTACCTACTAGGAGCGAGACGATGGCACAAGTACAATTTTCAGTTTATCGTTACAATCCAGATGTTGACAACGCACCTCGTATGCAAGACTACACTTTGCAAACTGAGGAAGGCCAAGACATGATGGTATTGGATGCACTTTTATTATTAAAAGAGCAAGATCCAACTTTATCATTCCGTCGTTCATGCCGTGAAGGTGTGTGTGGTTCAGACGGTGTAAACATGAATGGTAAGAATGGGTTAGCATGTATTACTCCTTTATCTACGCTACAAAAAAATGGCAAAGGTAAAATCGTAGTACGTCCATTACCTGGACTTCCTGTTGTCCGTGACCTTGTTATTGACATGAGTCAGTTCTACACTCAATACGAAAAAGTAAAACCTTATTTAATTAATGACGAGCCTGCTGCAGGCGAACGTCTTCAATCTATTGAAGAGCGTGATAAATTAGATGGGCTTTATGAGTGTATTTTATGTGCATGTTGTTCTACATCGTGTCCTTCTTTCTGGTGGAATCCAGATAAGTTTATAGGTCCAGCAGGCCTTCTTCATGCTTACCGTTTCTTAGCTGATAGCCGAGATACTGCAACAGAAGAGCGTTTAGCCGACTTAGACGATGCATTCAGTGTGTTCCGTTGCCACAGTATCATGAACTGTGTTAGCGTTTGTCCTAAGGGTCTTAACCCGACTAAAGCAATTGGGCAAATAAAATCTATGTTATTAAACCGCTCGGTTTAATTTCTGGTAGACGAAAGATGGCTAATATTTATTAGCCATCTTGTTATATAACTATTAATTTCTGCGCTAAAAAAAAGGGCTTATAAATGCACGAAGGTGTGATGAAGGCATGGCTAGAATCTTCACATTTAAACGGCGGTAACGTTGCTTATGTTGAAGAGCTTTATGAAGCGTATTTAGACGATGCGACTTCGGTGCCAGAAGAATGGCGAGAAGTGTTCGAACAATTACCAAAAGTAGATGGTGTGGATGTTGAAGTAAAACATTCAGAAGTTCGTTCACAATTTGCGGCGCTTGCTAAAAACAAGCATAGAGAAGTAGTGGTAGCAGAGGGCAGCGGCGGTGACCTTAAACAGGTTAAAGTTCTGCAACTTATTAATGCTTTCCGTTTTCGTGGACACCAAAATGCGAACCTAGATCCATTAGGTATTTGGCAACGAGAGCGTGTACGAGATTTAGAGCTAGAGTACCACGACTTATCAAATGCTGACTTTGACCGCGAATTTAACGTAGGATCGTTTGCCGTAGGCCGCGATACTATGCCTTTAGGTGAGTTATACCAAGCACTAAAAACTACATATTGTGGTTCTATTGGCGCCGAGTATATGCACATCACATCAACAGAAGAGAAACGTTGGTTACAACAGCGTTTAGAGTCTGTTCAGTCTAGGCCAAAATTCGATAAAAATGAAAAGCTACGTATCCTAAAAGGATTAACAGCGGCTGATGGTCTTGAAAAATATTTAGGGGCTAAGTTCCCGGGTGCTAAGCGTTTCTCACTTGAAGGTGGTGATGCGTTAGTGCCTATGCTTAAAGAGCTTATACACCGCGCGGGTGAAAGTGGCCAAAAAGAAGCCGTAATCGGCATGGCTCACCGCGGTCGTTTAAATGTACTTGTGAACGTGCTTGGTAAAAATCCATCAGAGTTATTTGATGAGTTTGCTGGTAAACACAAAGACACATTAAGCTCGGGTGATGTTAAGTATCACATGGGTTACTCTTCAGATTTCGCGACTAAAGGCGGCAATGTGCATATGGCACTTGCGTTTAATCCATCGCACTTAGAAATCGTAAATCCTGTAGTAATGGGTTCTGTACGCGCACGTCTTGATCGTCTAAACGACAAAACGGGCAGTAAAGCACTTCCTATTACTATTCACGGCGACTCTGCAATTGCAGGTCAGGGTGTTGTACAAGAAACGTTTAATTTATCACAAACTAATGCATTTAGTTGTGGTGGTAGTATTCGTATCGTTGTTAATAACCAAGTTGGTTTTACAACAAGCAAACAAGACGATGTTCGCTCTACTGATTACTGTACTGATATTGCAAAAATGGTCCAGTCACCAATTTTCCACGTAAACTCTGATGATCCTGAAGCGGTTGCGTTTGTTACGCAATTAGCGCTTGATTTTAGAAACCAGTTTAAGCGTGATGTAGTGATTGACCTTGTTTGTTACCGTCGCCATGGTCATAACGAAGCTGATGAGCCAAATGCTACACAGCCTGTTATGTATCAAAAAATCAAAAAGCATCCAGTTCCGCGCTTAATTTATGCCGATCAGTTAATTTCAGAAGGTTCTTTTACAGAAGATGAAGTCAAAGCGCTTGCTGATGATTACCGTAATGGCTTAGATGATGGCAACTGTGTGGTTGAAGAAATTCAACCAGAAACGTCACACTCTTCTGATTGGGCTAAATACGTTGGTCATGATTGGAATGTTGACTACGATGCATCTGTTTCTGTAGAGAAGCTTAAAGAACTTGGTAACATTGTTGCCAGTTACCCTGAAGATCACAAAGCACAGTCACGTGTTAAGAAAATATACGATGATCGTAAAGCAATGGCAGCCGGTGAAAAACCACTTGATTGGGGTATGGCAGAAACTTTAGCGTATGCAACTATTGCTGCTGAAGGCACGGATATTCGCCTAACAGGTCAAGATTCTGGCCGTGGTACCTTCTTCCATCGCCATGCCGTTGTTCATGGCCAAAAAGACGGTGCAACGTACTTGCCGCTACAAAACATCAGTGAAGATCAAGGTACATTTGAAGTATTTGATTCGGTTTTATCTGAAGAAGCGGTATTAGCATTTGAATATGGTTATGCAACTGCAGAGCCGACTTCACTTGTTCTGTGGGAAGCGCAATTTGGTGATTTCGCCAATGGTGCACAGGTTGTATTCGACCAGTTCTTAAGTTCAGGCGAGCAAAAGTGGGGCCGTCTATGTGGCCTAACGTGTTTATTGCCACATGGTTATGAAGGCCAAGGTCCTGAGCATAGCTCTGCGCGTCTTGAGCGTTTCTTACAGCTTTGTGCTGATCATAATATGCAAGTGTGTGTACCATCAACACCGGCACAAGTTTATGCAATGCTTCGTCGTCAATCGGTAAGACCTCTTCGTCGTCCACTGATTGTTATGACGCCAAAATCATTGCTACGTCACCCATTAGCTACATCATCACTTGAAGAGCTTTCTGAGGGTGTATTCCACAATGTGATCGATGAAATTGATGATATTGATGCGAAGAAAGTAGAACGCGTTGTATTTTGTAGTGGTAAAGTTTACTACGAATTATTACAAGAGCGTCGTAAGCTTGAGCAAGACAACATTGCTATTGTTCGTGTTGAACAGCTATACCCGTTCCCACATGACGAAATGAAGACGATTATAGAACGTTATCAGCATGTTAAAGATTTTGTATGGTGTCAGGAAGAGCCACAAAACCAAGGCGCTTGGTATTGTTCTCAACATCACTTTATTGATGCAATTCCACAAGATGCAAAATTAAAATATGCTGGTCGTAAAGCCTCAGCATCACCTGCATGTGGTTATATGTCAGTACATACTAAAGAACAACAAGCGCTCGTTGCCGACGCGCTTACTATAGAAAAGAAAGGATAAGCAATGAGCACAGAGATTAAAGTTCCTGTTCTTCCTGAGTCGGTTGCAGATGCTTCCGTTGCTACATGGCATGTAAGTGTTGGCGACAAAGTAAGCCGTGACCAAAACTTAGTAGATATTGAAACAGACAAAGTGGTTTTAGAAGTGGTTGCACAAAACGATGGTGTAATCACTGAAATTTCACAAGAAGAGGGTGCTACGGTACTTGGCGACCAAGTGATCGGTTTAATTGGCGATGCAGATGAAGCACCGGCAACTAAAGAGTCAAAAGAAGATGACTCAGCATCAGATAAATCAGAAGACGCGCCTGCGGCGCAATCAGCACCAGCATCAGAAGGTAAAGAAGTGGATATTAAAGTACCTGTACTTCCAGAATCAGTTGCAGATGCAACAATTGCTACTTGGCATGTTCAACCAGGCGACGCCGTAACACGCGACCAAAACTTGGTAGATATTGAAACAGATAAAGTTGTACTTGAAGTTGTTGCCCAAGAAGACGGCGTTATGGGTGAAATAATCCATGACGAAGGCGATACCGTTCTTGGTGAGCAAGTAATTGGTAAGGTAAAAGCAGGCGCTGCACCAGCTAAATCTGAAGCTAAAGCGGATGCACCAGCAGCCAAAGAAGAAAGCTCAAGCGATAGTTCAGATGTGTTAACGCCATCAGTGCGTCGTTTAATTGCTGAGAAAGGCCTAGATGCTTCAAAAATAAAAGGTTCAGGTAAAAATGGCCGTGTGACTAAAGAAGATGTAGATCAATTCTTAAAAGCACCTGCTCCAGCAGCGAAAGCAGAAGCAGCACCAGCAGCACCAATGGGTGACCGTACTCAAAAACGTGTGCCTATGACACGTTTACGTAAAACCATTGCTAATCGTCTTCTTGAAGCGAAAAACTCAACTGCAATGTTAACCACGTTTAACGAAGTTAATATGAAGCCAATAATGGATCTTCGTAAGCAGTACCAAGAAGTATTTGAAAAGCGTCACGGTATCCGTTTAGGTTTCATGTCTTTCTACGTTAAAGCGGTAACTGAAGCGTTAAAGCGTTTCCCAGATGTAAATGCATCAATTGATGGCGATGATATTGTTTATCACAACTATTTCGACATCAGTATTGCTGTTTCTACGCCACGTGGCTTGGTAACGCCAGTACTTAAAGATTGTGACAAATTATCAGTTGCAGAAATCGAAAAAGGTATTCGTGAGCTAGCTCTTAAAGGTCGTGATGGCAAGCTAACACTTGACGATATGACTGGCGGTAATTTCACTATTACTAACGGTGGTGTATTCGGCTCATTACTATCAACACCAATCATTAACTTACCGCAGTCTTCAATCTTAGGAATGCACAAAATCCAAGATCGTCCAATGGCTGTTAATGGTAAAGTTGAAATCTTACCTATGATGTATTTAGCGTTATCTTACGATCATCGCCAAATCGATGGTAAAGAATCAGTTGGTTTCTTAGTAACAATTAAAGAGTTACTTGAAGATCCAACACGTTTACTGCTAGATGTTTAATTAAGTAGTATGAAATATAAGCTGTGAGTTAAAATCACAGCTTTTTTTTTGCGCCTAAGGTCATACTGGGGTTTTCATGTAGCGCCATGAGATCTATACTAGGCACGCAATTTGGGATAGTTGTTTATTTGCATAAATATTCAGCTCTTTTAATATAAAAAATTGGATAAAGCATCATGAATTTGCATGAGTATCAGGCAAAACAACTTTTTGCCGAATATGGTTTACCAGTTTCTCAAGGTTTCGCTTGCGATACACCTGAAGAAGCTGTAGCAGCTGCTGAAAAAATTGGCGGCGATATGTGGGTTGTTAAAACTCAGGTTCACGCAGGTGGGCGTGGTAAAGCTGGCGGTGTAAAGCTAGTTAAAACTATCGACGAAGTTAAAGCGTTTGCAGCTAACTGGTTAGGTAAAAACCTAGTTACTTACCAAACAGACGAGAAAGGCCAGCCAGTTGCTAAAATTTTAGTAGAAAGCTGTACAGATATCGCAAACGAACTGTACCTAGGTGCTGTTGTTGACCGTGCTTCTCGTAAAGTTGTGTTCATGGCGTCTACTGAAGGCGGCGTTGAAATTGAAACTGTTGCTGAAGAAACACCAGAACTTATCCACAAAGCTGAGATTGATCCTTTAGTAGGTCCTCAAGCTTACCAAGCTCGTGAGCTTGGTTTTAAATTGGGTCTTAACCCAACACAAATGAAACAGTTCGTTAAGATCTTTATGGGTCTTGGCAACATGTTCAACGATTTCGATTTCGCATTACTTGAAATCAACCCACTAGTAATCACAGATGAAGGTAACCTTCACTGTCTAGATGGTAAAATTGGTATCGATGGTAATGCACTTTACCGTCAACCTAAAATCCGTGAAATGCACGATCCATCTCAAGAAGATGCACGTGAAGCTCACGCAGCAAGCTTCGAGCTTAACTACGTAGCCCTAGATGGTAACGTAGGTTGTATGGTTAACGGTGCAGGCCTAGCAATGGGTACTATGGACATCGTAAACCTACACGGTGGCAAGCCAGCTAACTTCCTAGATGTTGGTGGCGGCGCGACTAAAGAACGTGTTTCTGAAGCATTCAAAATCATCCTTTCAGATGACAACGTTAAAGCTGTTTTAGTTAACATCTTCGGCGGAATCGTTCGTTGTGACATGATTGCAGAAGGCATCATTGGCGCAGTTAAAGAAGTAGGTGTAACAGTACCAGTAGTTGTACGTTTAGAAGGTACTAATGCTGAATTAGGCCGTGAAGTACTTGCTAAGTCTGATCTTAACATCATTGCTGCTGAATCATTAACAGACGCGGCTGAAAAAGTTGTTGCTGCTGCGGAGGGCAAATAATGTCTGTATTAATCAATAAAGATACAAAAGTTATCTGTCAAGGTTTCACTGGTGGTCAAGGTACTTTCCACTCAGAGCAAGCGCTTGAGTACGGTACACAAATGGTTGGTGGTGTAAGCCCAGGTAAAGGCGGTCAAACGCACCTTGGTCTTCCAGTATTTAACACAGTACGTGATGCTGTAGAAGCAACTGGCGCAACTGCATCAGTTATCTACGTACCGGCACCTTTTTGTAAAGATGCAATCTTAGAAGCAATCGATGCGGGCATCGAGCTAATTGTTTGTATCACTGAAGGTATTCCTACACTTGATATGGTTGACGTTAAAGTTAAACTAGATCAAACAGGTACACGTATGATCGGTCCTAACTGTCCAGGTGTTATCACTCCTGGTGAGACTAAGATTGGTATCATGCCTGGTCACATCCACAAGCCTGGTAAAGTAGGTATTGTTTCTCGCTCTGGTACTTTAACGTACGAAGCGGTTAAGCAAACTACAGATGCTGGTTTTGGTCAGTCTACGTGTGTTGGTATTGGTGGTGACCCAATTCCAGGTACTAACTTTATCGACGTTTTAGAAATGTTCGAAAAAGACGACCAAACTGAAGCAATCGTAATGATTGGTGAAATTGGTGGTACTGCAGAAGAAGAAGCTGCAGAGTACATTAAAGCTAACGTAACTAAACCTGTTGTTTCTTACATTGCTGGTGTTACTGCACCAGAAGGTAAGCGTATGGGTCACGCTGGCGCAATCATCGCAGGCGGTAAAGGTACTGCTGATGAGAAATTTGCTGCATTAGAAGCTGCGGGCGTAAAAACTGTACGTTCACTGGCTGATATCGGTAAAGCACTTAAAGAAAAAACAAGCTGGTAATCAGCGGTTACTCTTTAAAAAAAGGCTCGCAATTGCGAGCCTTTTTGTTATCTATGACTAGAGCGTATTGCCTTAATCTTAAAACGGGTAACTAATATGCTGAAAAAATCTCAGAGATAAATCTTGGCGCTGCTTATTTATAGCTAATTCATCACAGAATGCATGAACGGTTTTCTCTACTTGGTTCATAAAGCGACCATAGCCAATTTCATGTTTGTTATGTGCGGCGGCAACAATCACAAAATGTAGCGTCTCTACGAGTTTATTTTCATCAAAAAATACTTTTATTTGTGGCGCTGAATCTTCTATATCAAAACTAATTTTTTGTAACTCACCATTTCCCTCATTTCTATCCACTTCACTATTACGAATTATTGGCATTGCCCCATTGGCAACCATCGCTGCATGGGTGAGTTTATTATCTTCACAAAGTTGACTAAATAACTGTGAAAAGTGGCTATAAAACGGCTTATAAGTTTGGCTGTTAATCTCACTTTGAAACTGCGTTTTAATATTACGAGTTATCGGTATCGAAAAAGTGACATAGGTCATTTCTGCGTGTGTGCTTGGTATCTCGCATTGTCTTGATTGATAACGAGGATATAAACTTCTTAATTTATAACCGTAACTTTCTTTATTGCCTTTTTCTTTAGCGAATAAATCATAGGTCAAATGCTGATGATCACGTAATTTAAAGCTTGGTTGCTCTACAAATAATTGCTGTTGTAAAAGATCCAAAACTTTTTGTACATTATTATGGAATTGGGCGGAGTGAGCGCGAATATCATCCCCAGTGGCTAAAAACAGTAAGCGAATCTTTTTGCTTTGCTGATCTTCGGTGTAATGAAGTTTATGTGCTTCATGGTAACGAGGATTATAGAAAAACAACATTTGCTTATCGGTTTCAAGTTGATAAGACTCATCATGAAATCGCACGACCGGCAGTTTATCATTGGCGAGTAAATGCACATTGTGAAGTTCATATTCATCACAAGCGGCAAATAGTTGGCGAGCAATACGCTGATAACACGCATTAATATTACTAAAGCTCTTATAAAACTCATCGTTTGGCGTGATTTCAGCTAATAAATAATGGTTTGCTCTAGCATTGCTTGGTATATAAACACGGTGTTGATTTAATGAAGCCATCTTTCGTTCCTGTAAGTTGGGTTTATTTTTGTACTATAAAGTGCTTTGATGACTTAAATATTGCGCTAAAACAAATTTTGTTCATAAACTATCCCTTATTAAACAAACTTTGTTAATTACCAGCATAAACCCGTATCTATTACTGTATGTTACGCTTGGTTTTTGTAATAATGCATTAGTTTTGTTATCACGCAATATACAGAGGTTTATACTCCTATGGCGGAAATCGAGAATCGCCCAAGTAACTTTATTAGAACCCGAATTGATGAAGATTTAGCAAGTGGAAAACATGCCACAACGCATACCCGTTTTCCACCAGAACCAAATGGCTTTTTACATATTGGCCATGCAAAATCAATTTGCCTAAATTTTGGTATCGCCAAAGACTATAACGGTTTATGTAACCTTCGTTTTGACGATACAAACCCAGAAAAAGAAGATATTAACTATGTTAATTCAATTAAAGAAGACGTACAGTGGTTAGGGTTTAATTGGGATGGTGAGATTAAATATTCGTCAAACTATTTTGATGTGCTTTACGGCTATGCAGTTGAGTTAATTGAAAAAGGTTTAGCGTATGTGTGTTTTTTAACTGCCGATCAAGCGCGTGAATACCGTGGCACATTAAAAGAGCCAGGTAAGAATAGCCCTTATCGCGATACCTCGGTTGAAGAAAACCTCGCATTATTTGAAAAGATGCGCAATGGTGAATTTAAAGAAGGTGAATGTGTTCTACGTGCTAAAATTGATATGGCCAGCTCATTTATGGTGCTGCGCGATCCAATTATTTACCGCGTTCGTTTTGCACATCATCACCAAACAGCTGATAAATGGTGCATTTACCCAATGTACGACTTCACGCATTGTATTTCTGATGCGCTAGAAGGTATAACACATTCATTATGTACCTTAGAATTCCAAGATAACCGTCGTCTTTACGACTGGGTTCTTGATAATATCAGCCTTGAGTGCCACCCACAGCAAATTGAATTTTCACGGTTAAACCTTGAATACACAATTATGTCAAAGCGTAAGCTTAATGACTTAGTGGTAAATAACAAGGTAGAAGGGTGGGATGACCCGCGTATGCCAACGATTGCGGGTCTTCGTCGTCGAGGTTATACACCGGCTTCAATTCGTGAGTTTTGTTTACGTATTGGTATTACTAAACAAGAAAATATGGTTGAAATGGGTATGCTTGAAGCGTGTATCCGTGATGACTTAAACGAAAATGCACCGCGTGCTATGGCTGTACTTGATCCGGTTAAAATCGTGATTGAGAATTATCAAGCCGACACCGTTGAAACATTGTCTGTTGCTAATCACCCAAATAAAGAAGAAATGGGTCGCCGTGACGTGCCTTTTACTCGTGAAATTTTTATTGAACGTGAAGATTTCCGCGAAGAAGCAAACAATAAATTTAAACGTTTAGTACTTGATAAAGAAGTACGCTTACGTGGCGCTTATGTAATTAAAGCCGAGCGTGTTGAAAAAGACGATAACGGTGAAATTACCACTATTTACTGTACTTACGATCCTGAAACATTGGGTAAAAACCCAAGCGATGGGCGTAAGGTAAAAGGGGTGATTCATTGGGTGTCAGCACCTGAGTCAGTGACGGCGGAAGTACGTTTATATGACCGTTTATTCAGTGTGCCTAATCCTGCAGCAGCAGAAGATTTTGAAAGCACATTAAACCCAGAGTCATTAGTTGTTATTACTAATGCAAAACTAGAACCTTCATTGGCAAATTCACAGCCTGCGCAAGGTTTCCAGTTTGAGCGTACCGGCTATTTTTCACGTGATACTAAATCAGAGAACGTGGTATTTAACCAAACTGTAGGTCTGCGTGACTCATGGGCTAAAATAGAACAGAAGTAATTCTGCTCTATTTTAGATACAAAAAAAC
>NZ_BADU01000079.1:0-41562 GCF_000239875.1 Pseudoalteromonas sp. BSi20311
TAGGTACTCTTTTGAAAAGAAAAATATTCATTGAACATGACAGCATTATTAAAAGTATCGGATATTTTTCATAGGTATGTATATCAGCTATATGAAAAATTAGATTAATACTCTCTTAAATAAACTCATTTAATACATTTTGGTAGTGCTTTTAAGTTTGCGGCATTTTCTACAGCGAGCCATTCAGTTGAGTGTTAAAAATTCATCAGACAAAAAACACCGCGCTTGCTACAAGCGCGGTGTTTAATTTTACTAACCTGATACCTGATACCTGATACCTGATACCTGATACCTGATACCTGATACCTGATACCTGATACCTGATACCTGATACTAGCTGTGAATCATAATGCTTTTAACATTCACAAATTCGCGAATCCCAAAGCCACCATGCTCTCGGCCATAACCACTGTCTTTAACACCGCCAAATGGTAGGTTTGGTTGTGCCAAACCATAGCCATTAATATTAATCATGCCGGTATCAAAATACTTTTTGGCCAGTTCAATGGCTTTCTTCTCATCTTTTGAAAATATACCACCGCCTAGTCCATAGCGTGAATCATTAGCAATACGCATAGCGTCGTCGTTATCTTTGGCTTTCATCAAAGATGCGACAGGGCCAAATAGCTCGTCGTCATAAGCAGGCATACCCGGTGTAAGGTTTTCGAGCACAGTTGGTGGATAGTAATAACCCGTTTGTTGCGGTATTTCGCCGCCTACAATTACTTTTGCACCCGCATTGACAGAGTCTTGCACTTGCTGGTGAATTTTGTCGCGTAAACCTTCGCGTGCCATAGGGCCCAGTTCTGTATCTTCATCCATTGGGTTGCCCATTTTTATGGCCTTAAACTGCTGACTTAGTGCTTCCTTAAAGTCATTGTAGAGTGAATCGACCACCACAAAGCGCTTGGCTGCAACACAGGTTTGGCCGTTGTTGATAATGCGTCCTTGTAAACATGCTTTGACTGCAAGGGCTAAGTCCGCGTCATCAAGTACAACAAAAGCATCGTTGCTACCCAGCTCTAGCACGGTTTTTTTAACATGCTTGGCAGCTTGCTCTGCCACTTTTTTACCAGTGCCATCACTTCCAGTAAAGGTTACGCCACTAATAGCTGAGTGTGAAATAAGGGCGCTGGCAGTTTTACCATCAACTAGTAAGTTGCTAAAGCAGTGTTCAGGAAAGCCTGCTTGTAGAAATAGTGTTTCAATTTTCTCAGCCATACCAAATACATTACCAGCATGTTTTAATACCGTGGTATTACCTGCCATAATGTTTGCGGCACTGTATCTAATAACTTGATAAAGTGGGAAGTTCCACGGCTGAATACCCAACAGCACGCCGATAGGGCGATAGCTTATTATTGCACGACCGCCTTGCATGTCGCGCTCCTCGTCACTAAGCATGTCTGCGCCATGTTCCGCGGTATAACGACAAATGTCAGCACAAAGCTGTACTTCTTGGAAACCCTGCTCATAGACTTTACCCATTTCTTCGGTCATCAGTTTTGCTAAGGCTTCTTTTTGACTTTCAAACAAAGAGGCTAATTTATTTAGATATTGTGCGCGCTCGGTAAACGAGGTTAATCGCCATGTTAAGTATGTTTCATGAGATTTTTCGATCACTTGTTCTGCTTGAGCTTGAGAAAGCAGCGTATAGCTATTAATGACTTGCTCGGTTGCGGGATTGATCGTATCAACTGTGTTACTCATTTTACCTCCTAACAAATTATGTAATAGGGTAGCTGCAAAACCAAAGCCAGTTAGTTTTTTGATATTAAAAAAGTTATAACTATTTGTTAGTAATAGTTTTTACATTAAATATGACTAAAATCTAGATGTTGTTTGCTTGCTGTTTTTGCTATGGTTCTGTAAATACTGCAAGTTGTTGAAAAAGTTACAGGGAGAGTTCAGATGAAGCCATCATTGTTTAATACCGCTTTACCGATAATTCAGGCACCTATGGCCGGTGTTCAAAACGAGCAGCTTGCTCTTGCTGTAAGTGAGGCTGGAGGGTTAGGCTCTTTGCCTTGCGCTATGTTATCGCCAGCACAATTAGTTGAGCAGCTAGAAATACTTAGCCACAAAACAACGAAGCCGTTTAATCTTAACTTTTTTTGTCATACAGTTGCTGACTACACATCCGCGCAACAACAGTGCTGGCATGCATTACTTGCCGCTTACTTTACAGAGTATAAAATTGACCCGCAAAGCTTAACTGCAGGGGCTTCTCGTCAACCTATAAATCAATCGATTGTTGATATAATTGCACCTTATAAGCCAGCAGTTGTGAGTTTTCATTTTGGTTTACCTGAGCAAGCTATTGTGGCGCAAATAAAAAGCTGGGGTACTAAAGTAATTTCAACGGCCACTACCTTAGATGAAGCTATTTGGCTTAGTAAAAATGGTGCTGATGCCATAATTGCACAGGGTTTAGAAGCTGGGGGGCACCGAGGCCATTTTTTATCTATGGATTTAAGCTTGCAACAAAATACTGAGCAGTTAGTTAAACATTGTGTTGAGCATATATCACTGCCTATTATTGCTGCTGGTGGCATTGCTTCGGCCGGTGATGTACAGCGATTTAAAGCGTTAGGAGCCAGTGCAGTCCAAGTAGGGAGTGCTTATTTACTATGCAAGGAGGCAACAACATCGGCTTTGCATCAACAGGCTATTTTAGATCAGCAACAAGATGAGACCACACTGACCACATTGTTCTCTGGTAGGGCCGCTCGGGGTATTCAAAATCGAGTAATGCAAGAATTAGGTGCTATGCCAAATGGGGTTCCTGCGTTTCCACACGCCAGCAGTGCAATAACGGCATTAAGAAGTCGCGCTGAAAAAAGTGCTAAAAGTGATTTTTCGCCTTTGTGGTGTGGCCAAAAATATATTCCTAGGGTGGGTGTGTCAGCGGCTGATATTACGCATGCTTTAATGAAAAAATGGTAATTTTTAATGTCTGATAATCCACTTTTATCGCTTGGCGATAGTTATGAAGCGCTAGTAAACAAGTTTAAAGTGCAATTAGCTGGGAAGTATCCTCAGCAACGAATAGCGCCCAATACCGTATTAGTGCAACAAGGCGATGTACAAGGTTATGGGTATTTAATTGTTCAGGGGGTTTTAGGCGCTATTCATGACGATATAGACGGCGTACAAAAGTGTAAAGAGTTTTATTTTAAAGATGAATTTGCATTGCTGTTTGCCAATTGGATGACCTCAACGCCTGCGTTTTATCAATTAAAAGTGATTAACGAAGCAAGTGTAATTAAAGTACCACTAACACTATTTGAGCAAGCACAGTATCAACTGATTAAGCAGCAGCTTATTGCACAGCAACTTATTTTTAAAGAAGCTAAAGAGGCATTTTTATTACTAAATAGCCCCGAGCAGCGTTACTGTTATTTACTCAAACATAAACCCCATTGGTTGGCGCAGCTAAGCTTGAGCCAAGTGGCAATGTATATAGGTATTTCAGCTATTTCGTTATCACGAATTCGTAAGCGACTTAACTTAAGTTAAGTGCTGTTTTTATAAAGCACTATACACTCCCCATTTTTAAGCCTTAATGCCTTGGAGTGTTATGTTTATAATTGCCCAATCGTTGGTTGCAGTTGCCACTTTACTCGACTTAGCTTCATTTCAGTTTAAGTCCCGACGAATTATTTTAAGCTGTTTATTTACCTCAGTGTTATTAACCTCTGTACACTTTTTTATATTGGGTTTTAACAGTGCCGGCTGCTTAATGTTTATTGCCGCGGTGCGTTATTTTTACTGTATTTACTTTAAGCATACTTGGGCTATGTTTGGGTTTATGACAGTAAGCTGCTTAGCCGTTTATTTTACTTGGCAAGATTGGTTTAGCGCCTTTGCATTGGTGGCGACATTAATACAAACCATTGCTTCATTTCAAAATCGAGACTTGCACTTAAGGTTATGTATGGTGGTGGGAACCTCTTTTTGGATAACACATAATATTTTTGCCGGCTCACCAGTGGCAATACTCATGGAAAGCCTGTTTTTAAGTAGTAATTTGCTAGGACTATACCGCTTTTATGTGGTTAAAAAAACGCTGAGCGAACCGCAAACGCAGCCCTAAACACTTAGGTAAAAAATTGTGCCGCAATGGCTTTTAGTAGGTAAGTTTCGCGAATTATCGAAAGCCCTTGCTTGTCACTGTTTGCAAGTGTGCGTTCGTTATGGGCTATCGCCTGGAAAATATCAACCCATTTGGCCTGCATGCCATTTTGTTGTTCATAGTGTTCTAGCTGCGCTTGACCGAGTTGCTCATCAATTTGGCAGAGGTAGCAATATGATTGTATATGAATAATATCAAAGTCATCTTTATACCAAGGACGGTATTCCTCATAAAGCCCAAACTCACTGCAGATTTTTATATTTTGTGCGCCAGTTTCTTCACTCAGTTCTCTGATCAATCCCTGCTCTATGCTTTCATGTGGGTCAATCCCACCGCCAGGTAAACTAAAGTCGTCGTAGCGCTGAGTATACATAAGTAAAATGTGTTGTTGCTTAAATGCAATTGCGCGAGCGGTTGGGCGAGAAAATTGACGACCTTGCTCAATATTGATTGAGGGATGAATGTAGGTTTTTAATAAGCGCATAACAACTCCTGTAATAAAAATAAATTATATCAGTTGGTTGTATTAATTTCTTTAATAGGGATTTAATAAGCCGCATAAAATAGCGCTATTTCAGCGTCTATACAGCTATTTTTAATTAAACTGGCGGATTAAAAAATAAAGTAGCCGCGCTTTGTACCCTAATTATGTATATCTTTCATTTATATAAAAGGGTAAGTAGAATGGTAAAAAAGCATAGGGATTATTCATGTTAAATATACTTTTAGTCGATGACGACGTCGAATTCAGTGATGTTATTTGCCATATTGTTGAGTTTCTTGGCCACAACATTAATACAGCAACTAGTTTAAAAGAAGCGCACCAGTGGTTTGAAAATAATACTTTCGATCATGTGCTGCTTGATTTTATGCTGCCAGATGGCAGTGGCTTGCATTTATTAGATCATTTAAAAATGATTGGCCAATCGCCTAAAGTCACTCTTATTTCGGGGCACCCTTCAGTTAAAGGAATTTTAGCTGACATGTGTGAGCCTAATGTGTCGCATTTATTAAAGCCGCTGCAACGTGAAGATTTAGAATTAGTATTAAACGGCCCGAAAAAAACAGTTAAAAAGGCAAAAAGTGCCGCCATTACTCATCATTTTGATACGCTTATTGGCGAGTCTGCACCCATGCAACAGCTTTATACTATGATAGAGCGCGTAGCTAAAACCAATGCTAATGTCATGCTTATGGGTGAAAGCGGGGTAGGTAAAGAGGTGGTAGCGCAAGCCATTCATAATGCTAGTAAATGCGAAGGTCCACTGGTGGCGAGTAACTGTGGGGCACTCTCTAAAGAACTAATTGGCAGTGAATTATTTGGCCATGAAAAAGGCGCATTTACTGGTGCCATTGCCCGTAAAGACGGCGTGTTTGAACAAGCCGACGGTGGCACGTTATTTCTTGATGAAGTCACCGAAATGCCGATTGATATGCAGCCTAATTTACTGCGTGTACTCGAAACTAAAAAAGTAACCCGAGTTGGTGGAAATCGTGAGTTACCAGTAAATTGCCGTGTTATTTCAGCCACTAACCGCTCACTCACCGATTTAGCGCAGAACAATATATTACGTGAAGATATTTACTTTAGGCTCGCTGTTTTTCCTATTGATATACCGCCACTACGAGATCGAAAAGAAGATATTGCGTTACTTGCTAAATCGTTTTTAGGGCAGTTAAACGATGAAAACGGTACAGCGTTTGCTTGGGCTAATGAGCAGCTTAAAGAGCTTGAAACCTACGACTGGCCGGGCAACGTACGTGAACTTCGCCATGCCATTCACCGCGCTTTTATTATGAGCGACCCGCAAACCAGCACAATTAGTTTACCTGATAACTTAGAGTCGCCTTTTTCAAGGGTTAATACTCAACCTGAGGACAAGCAGGTATCAGCAGGGCAAACTATTGAAGAAGTTGAAAAAGAACTTATTCATGCCACGCTCGATAAAGTACAAGGGAATAAAACATTAGCAGCACAAATGCTGGGTATTAGCACTAAAACCTTATATAACCGTTTAAATGCTTATGGTGGTATTGGCGAGTATAAATAACCAGCATGTAAATTTAATCACAACAAAACGAGGACTTTAATGGCATCACCACAACAGGCAAAACCTTTGAATGAGCTGGTACACGACGCGCGTGCGCCGCTAAATCGTATTTCGATGAATGCCGAGCTGATTAAGCTAGTACTTGAAAACGATATGCCAAAAGATAAAGCGCTCGCCGCACTGGATAAAATAATTGCTAATTGCCAAGCGTGCAGTGACAGTTTACAGCTTATTTCAGAGTCGAAGTAACCCTAAATAATTCAGGATGATAAATGATTAAACGCAAACAGCAAGGCAAAGCAAATGTAGTATGGGCGTTATTTATCTCTATAGTGTTGTGTATTATTGTTGGTAATGCTTTTTTAGCCATTAATACTATTCAAGGGTTATCGCGTACCCAGCAAAGTTTAGACAACACTAATATGTTAAGCACGGCGATAGAGCAGCTACACCTTTCGGTAGTGCAAGCCGAGTCGGGACAGCGAGGGTATCTATTAACCCAAGCCGATGACTATTTAGTGCCGTATTACGATGCCATCGCACAAATAGAGTCTCAAACTAATCATGTGAGCGACTTACACTCAGAAATTGATGGCCAAGCGCAGCGTATTGCACAGTTGTTACTATTGGTTGAAGCTAAAATAGTTGAGCTTAAAAAAACAGTTAAATTAGCATTAAATGATAAAGAGCAGCGCGCCTTACTAATACTTAATTCACATGAAGGACGCGACTTATATAGAGAAATTCGTGAGCGAGTTAATGATATTCAAGAGCGCGAACTACTGTTTAAAGTCAGTCACTTTTCGAAATTAGCGCAAATTAAAAAAGAAGCAAAGATCACTTTTGGTATTACTGCAGTTACCAGCGCATTATTGATTTTGGGTATGTTTTTATTGGCGAGGCTGAATTTAAAAAATGCGGCCGTGTATCGCGCCGAGCTGGAAATGCAAAATGAAACCTTAGCGAGTAAAGTAACTGAACGTACCCAAGAGCTTACCTTGTATTCTGATGAATTAAGTCGCAGTAACCGAGAGTTAGAAGAGTTTGCCTTTGTTGCCAGTCATGACTTGCAAGAGCCGCTAAGGAAAATTCAAGCATTTAGCGACCGGCTTGAGAGCATGTTTAAAGACGAGTTAGGCGAAAAAGGTACAGACTACATTGCCCGCATGAAAAATGCCGCGCAAAGAATGTCTAATTTAATTAATGATTTATTAGAGTTTTCTCGAGTAACCACCCGAGGTAAAGATTTTACCGATACCGATTTAAACAGCATTTTGAATGATATAAAAAGTGATTTAGAAATAGCGATTAATGAGTGTAATGCACAAATTGTCACGGCTAATATGCCCGTTATTCAGGCTGATCCGAGTCAAATGCATCAGCTGTTTTTAAACTTAATTTCAAATGCGGTGAAGTTTAGAGGGCCTAACGTAGACCCTGTTATTAATATTGACTTTGAACGAGTGAGCGAGTTTAGTGAAGATCATAACAGTGAAATAAGTTGGCATGTAATTACAGTCAGGGATAACGGTATCGGTTTCTCAGATGAGTATGCGGATAAAATATTTGTACCATTTCAGCGCTTACATGGTCGCTCACAATACAAAGGGACGGGTATAGGTTTGTCTGTTTGCCGTCGAATTGTAGAGCGTCACGGTGGCTCTATTGCCGCGATAAGTACCCTAGGTGAAGGGGCAACTTTCATCATTAAATTACCCGTGGATGCAGAGTTATTCACATTAAAAGGAGAGGCATAATATGCCATTAACAACCGTAAAACCGATTACCATTTTAATGGCAGATGATGATGAAGATGATCGTTTGTTAACCCAAGACGCGCTTGCAGAAAGTCGCGTTTTAAATGAATTACACTTTGTTGAAGACGGTGTAGAGCTTTTAGAGTACTTAGAGCGCAAAGGCAAGTTTGAAGATAAAAGCATCTCGCCAAGACCAGGCTTAATTTTACTTGATTTAAACATGCCGAGAATGGATGGCCGCGAAGCACTTCAAGCTATTAAAGCGCATCCTAATTTAAAAGGCATCCCAGTGGTAATTTTAACCACCTCTAAGCAAGAAGAAGACATGGTTAAAGGCTATAACCTAGGCGCTGCGTCTTACATAACTAAGCCTGTTACGTTTGATGGCTTAGTTGAGTTGATGAAAACACTGGGTAAATACTGGGTTGAGTTTGTAGAGCTACCAAGCACGTTTAACGATTAAGCATATTATTAAAACAGGAGAGGCTATGTTAGCAAAGGCAACGAAACTGCTATTGGTTGAAGACGATGAAGATGATTATATTTTAACTCGTGACTATTTAGAGCAGCTCAGTTCCCATGTGTTTGACATAGAGTGGATAACTTCTCCTGAGCAGGCGGTGGAAGTGTTGAGTAAAAATCAACATGATATTTGCTTGCTTGATTATCGCTTAGGGGCATCTGATGGCTTAAGTGTGCTAAAACAAGCGCTTAAAAATGGTTTCTGTGGGCCTATTATTATGCTTACTGGGCAATCTAACGATGCCCTCGATTCAGCTGCGCTTGATGCTGGAGCCGTTGATTACTTAGTTAAAAGTGAAATGAGTGGTAGCCGATTTGCCCGCTCTATTCGTTATGCATTAGCACGTCGAGATGTGGAAGATGAGCGAGTGGAGCGTTTAAAAGCGGAGGCTGAAAACCGCTCAAAAGATCGCTTTTTAGCACATTTAAGCCACGAATTGCGCACACCGCTATCTTCTATTTTAGGCTATACCGAGTTGTTGATGCTTAGTGACTTTAACAAGCAGGCTGAAAACGAGCTAGGTGTGATTTATCGTAATGGTAAACACTTATTAAGCTTACTAAATGACGTTTTGGACTTATCTAAAATTGCTGTTGATAAGCTTGAACTCAGTTTGTCAGAGGTTAATCTTGATAGCCTAATGGCCGACGTATTTACGTTAATGCGCGTATCAGCGCTGGATAAAGGTTTATCACTAAAATTTGAATCACTGGAGCCTTTGCCACTAGTCGTTCGTATCGATGCTACTCGGCTTAGACAAATTCTTATTAACCTGATTAATAATGCGATTAAATTTACCGAGCAAGGCGAAATTGTGGTTAACGCATGGACTGATATGGTCGCTGAGCGTGAAATGCTATTTTTTAGTATTAAAGACTCAGGCTTAGGTATTGCTCCAGAAAAACAAGCCCTCATCTTTAAGCCTTTCGAGCAGATAGCCGATGTAGAGTCACGCTCAGTAGGTGGTGCAGGTTTAGGTTTAGCTATTTGTTCTGAACTGCTTAGTCGTATGCAGGGGGATATTTCATTAGACTCTCATGTTGGTGAAGGCTCAACGTTTACCATTTCCTTATACCCTGGTGATATCAGACAGGTAGAGCGCAATTTATTAAAACTTGATTTAACCCCCAATATGCAGCAAAAAGTAGCGCCCTGCCAAGTGAGCGGCAAAGTATTGGTGGTTGATGATTTACGCGATTTACGCGTGCTAGTTGGTCACTTAATTGGTTCGGCAGGCGCTGAGGTAGATTATGCTGATAATGGTAAGCAAGCACTCGACAAAGTAAAGAAACAACTAGCAGACGGGCACACTACTTACGATATTATATTTTTAGATATCCATATGCCGGTAATGGGCGGAAAAGAAGCTGCTATTGAGCTTAGAAAGCTAGGATTTAAAGGTGCAATCATAGCCTTAACCGCAGCAACTATGAAAGGCATTCATAACGAACTCAATGCGTTAGGGTTTGACGATATGATTGCCAAACCTGTGGATTCCCACTTGCTCTATCAATGTTTAGAATTAAGGCTTGGACAAAAAGATCAACCGGTTTCGCCGGTTCAGCCAATACCCAAACCGAGTAACGACAAAAAGTGCTTTCTATTAGTAGAAGACGATGCCGATGCCGCGCAAATTACCCAGTTATTATTAGAAAGCTTGGATGTAGATACCGATATAGCAACAAGTGTCAAAGACTGTAAAGCAATGCTTGAACATAACAGTAATTACGATAAAGTATTGCTCGATATGCATTTGCCAGATGGAACTGGTTTAGAGCTAGCAGGGTTTATTAAACAGCATTACCCTGACATTGAACGCGTCATTATTAGTGGTATGGAGCCTGATGCTGTGCATATCAGGCAACTAGAAATAGAGCAGGTATTGTTAAAACCAATAAATTTAGCATTACTCAACCAGCTTGTTTAACACCCCTATTAGCTTGATGTTAAAGGTTTAACCACAGATTGGCGTATAACTAACTCGGGCTCAAATAACGTTTGAATGGGGTGTACGCTTTTTTGATAAACATGACTCAGTACCCACTGCGCTGCCACTTTACCCATCTCATCGATAGGATAGTTTATAGTGCTCAACGGAGGGTACACGTGACGGGTAAAAAACACGTTATCGTAGCCGATAATAGAAAGCTGCGAAGGCAGTTGTATACCATGCTCTCTAGCACTCACCATGGCACCGGTTGCCATTTCGTCATTGGCACATACTAGGGCGGTAAATGCGGGGTTATTTTTATAAAGTGTAGCGAAGCCTTCGTAGCCACTTTCTTCGACAAAGTCACCTTCAAATAAATTACTTTTATCAAATTCAATGGCGTATTCAGCAAGTGCTTGTTTATGTCCGTTTAAGCGCTCTTGAGCATCTTTTTTCCACAGTGGACCGCTAATATAGGCAATCTCTTTATGGCCCGACTCAAGAATGTATTTAGTGGCTAAATAGCCACCTTTAGTATTATCAAGAATAATACAGCGATCGGCGAGCTCTTCAATGTAGCGGTTAAGCAAAACAAACGGAGTTTTGCCTTTACTTAACTTTATTAAGTATTCATCACTAATAGCTTCAACATGTAAAATAAGTGCGTCGCAATTGCGGCTAATTAAAAATTCGATGCCTTGTTGCTCTCGCTCTGCGTCACTGTGTCCTGCAGTAATAATAACGTGTTTACCTTGGTTTCTTAAGGTGTTCTCTATACCGCTCATCATTGGCCCATAAAATGGACCTTTAAGCTCTGAAACTAACAAGCCCGCGCTATTAGAGCAATTAGAAGCCAGTGATTGCGCAATAGAATTAGGACGGTAGCCTAGCTCTTCCATGGCTAAGGTAACCTTTTTTCTGGTTGCATCACTTACGTTTGCATTGTTGTTCATTACTCTTGAAACAGTGGCAAGTGACACCCCTGCAAGCTTTGACACTTCATAAATGGTGGCCATACTATTCCTTGCTACAAATTGCTTTTTTGTGTTAAATCGGCAGTGATTTTTTTAATGGTTTTATTATCTAGGCTGTATTTACTCATTATTAAAGCCACAAGTACACTGCCAATCGCAGGGTAGAGTGTGAATGAGGTTAAAATACCGTTTTTAGTTGCCTCGCTTAATTCGACATTGGCTTGATATTGATAATAAGCAAGTAACCAACCGGCAATCGCTCCGCCTAATGCAAGCCCCAATTTAATAAAAAATACGATGCTTGCGTAAACTAAACCGGTGAGTCGACGGCCATTCTGCCAGACTCCGTAATCAATAGCATCAGCCATTTTTGCCCATAATAAAGGCGTTGCCATTTGAGTGAAAAAACACCATAAAAAATACACTAAAAAAGCCAGTAAAACGTGTTCATTAGGGACAAAAAAAGCAAGGCAGCTCAATATGGCGGAAATATATTGCAGATAAACATAAGCCGCTTTTTTATCAAAGCGTTTACTTAAAGGTTGTGCGCAAGCGCAGCCTAAAATATTACCAATCATACCTAAGGTTACAAATTCGGTGATTAAATCTTCTTTGCCAAGCACATACTTTACATAGTAAATAGCTAGTGTCGTGCGCAGCACCATACTTGTCAATAATACCAGTGCAGCCATACATAAGATTTTAAACGGCTGATTTTGCCATAAAACGTGGAGTTGTGTTTTTAAAGATAATTTATGCGGCGGATTGATCACCCGCTCTTTGGTGTAACGAAAACAAATTAGAAATAACACCACGCCTAGGCAGCTCATAACCAGCATGGTGAGTTGATAGCCCAATTCGTTATTACCATCGCCAAACCATTTTACTAAAGGCAAGGTACAGCTAGTAACCAATAAACCACCCAGCATGCCAAATACAAATCGGTATGACTGAATGGAAACGCGTTCGTTAGGATTTCGACTTAATACACCGCCAAGTGCCGAATAAGGAATATTAATTGCGGTATAAACCAACATTAGTAGGGTGTAGGTAACGAACGCGTAAATAATTTTGTTGCCGTCATCAAGCGCAGGAGTAGTAAAGGTGATCACGCTGATAACAGCAAAAGGGATAGCAAGCCAAAGTAGGTAGGGTCGGTAGCTGCCGTATTTAGTATGAGTGGCGTCAGTTAGGGCGCCCATTATTGGATCTGTTACTGCATCAATAACTCTGACTACTAAAAAAAGGGTACCAACAACCGCAGGCGAAATACCAAATATATCAGTGTAGAAAAAAGTTAAAAACAGCATCACGGTTTGAAAAATAATATTACTGGCCGTGTCACCTAGGCCATAAGCTATTTTTTCTTTTTTACTCAGCATAAAAGCCACTCGTTATTATTTTTGGCGCTGTTTAAGAAAATCACGATACGCAATTGCGCTTTGTTTTAATGTACGTTGTTGAGTTTGGTAATCAACATAGACTAGCCCAAAGCGCTTTTCATAACCATAGGCCCATTCAAAATTATCCATTAAGCTCCATGCAAAGTAGCCTTGCACATTCACGCCTTGCTCAACTGCATTATGAACGGCATTAATGTGGCTATGGTAGTAATCGATACGTTGTATGTCATCTATTTTACCGTCTATTAATACATCGGCCATCGCTGCGCCGTTCTCTGTTATATATACTTTAGGTAAAGTGTAACGATCATTTAATGAAAGTAGTAATTCACACAATCCCTGTGGGTAAACTTCCCAGCCCATATCGGTGGTGGCAACATTCTTTAGAGGAACTTCGCTAAACCAATGATCTGGCGTATTTTTGTAATGAATACGAGTATAGTAATTAACCCCTAAAAAATCGACTTTTTGACTAATAATTGCCATATCTTCGTCGCCAATATGGGGTTTTACATCACTGGTAAGCTGATTAATTATCTTAGGGTAGCAGCCCTTTAATATAGCCTTAATATACCACTGGTTATGGTAATCATCGGCAAGCTCAGCAGCGCGTTTATCATTTATGGTGAGTGGGTAGGCAGGGCTAAAATTAAGCACTATACCGGCTTCTATCGTAGGGCAATTTTTACGTATCACCTGCATCGCGAGTCCATGGGCAAGCAGAAGGTGGTGCGCCGCTTGGCGTCCTGCTTTTTGACTTTTTATGCCTGGTGCGTGTACTCCTATCTCATAGCCTAAGTAGGCACTACAAAAAGGTTCGTTTAAGGTCGCATAAGAATCAACTAAGCCCTCTAGTTGCTGAGTGACTATATGAGTGTAATGAGCAAATTGGTAAGCTGTATCGCGGTTGAGCCAGCCACCACTGTCTTCTAAATGTTGTGGCAAGTCCCAATGATATAAAGTGACATAGGTTTTAATATTGCGCGCTTTTAGAGCTTGCAGTAGCGATTTGTAAAACGCCATACCTTGAATATTCAAGCTGCCATCTTGGTGTAAAACGCGCGGCCAAGAAATTGAAAGTCGATAAGCGTCTACAGCTAAATCAGCAATCATTTTTACATCTTGTTGCCAATATTCTATGTGTTCACACGCTTGGTTGCCGTTACTATTATCAGCAATGGTATTTGGCTGGTTACAAAAAGTATCCCAAATACAAGGAAGACGCGTATCGTAACCTCCCTCTATTTGAAAGGAGGCCGTGGCAACCCCAAAAATAAAGGGTGATTTTAAAAGGGCTGACGTGCCTGGCAACGAAATGGTTTTAAACACAATGAGATACGTCCTTACATTTGCAGTAATAATAAACTTAAAGTAATTAGCTAAGCAAAAATAATTGCCTAACATTGCGTGTAAGCGCTTACAATAATTTTGTAAATAAATTGATAAATTTTATTTGTATGTTATAAATGTAAGCGCTTACATTTGGTGTTGCAACTATTATCTGCATTTTAAGTTTTACTAAACGCAATAAAATAGAGGTAACAATCTGATAGTTATAAATAATTAGAGATTATACTATGGCACATATCACACAGCCACTATCGGCAACGGAAAACAGCCAAAAACCAGGGTCCACACACACCTTTGCGTTAACATCGCTTACGACCTTGTTTTTTATGTGGGGTTTTCTTACTTGCTTGAACGATATTTTAATTCCGTATTTAAAGGGGATGTTCTCCCTTAACTACACCCAAGCAATGTTGGTGCAATTTTGTTTTTTTGGTGCCTACTTTGTTATGTCAATCCCTGCGGGGAAACTGGTCAGTAAAATAGGTTATCAATTTGGTATTGTTGTCGGTTTAGTTGTCGCAGCAATTGGTTGTGCATTATTTTACCCTGCTGCAGAAGCTCATGTATACGAGCTATTTTTATTAGCTTTGTTTGTTCTTGCTTCAGGGATCACCATTTTACAAGTTTCTGCTAACCCATATGTAAGTGTACTAGGGCCTGCAAAAACAGCCTCTTCGCGCTTAACCATGACCCAAGCCTTTAACTCTTTAGGCACAACGGTTGCGCCTTTATTTGGTAGTTGGTTGATTTTGTCTGAAATTAGCCAAGCAACAGCCGAACAAGTTAAATTTCCTTATTTAATGCTCAGTGCAAGCCTATTAGCATTGGCGATTATTTTTGCCTTTTTAAAGTTACCTAAACTAGGTAAAGCGATTGACAGTGAAGCTGAAAACCAAGGCGACACTGAGTTTGTTGATTTAGGCAGCGTATGGAAATATCGCCACCTTATTTTAGGCGCGATTGGTATTTTTGTTTATGTAGGGGCTGAAGTGGCCATAGGCAGCTTTTTAGTCGGCTTTTTAACCTTAGATCATATTGCAGGCTTACCAGAGCAGCAAGCAGCACATTACATTAGTTATTATTTTGCAGGTGCAATGATAGGGCGCTTTGCTGGCGCCGCGATTATGCAAAAATTAAATGCAGCCAAAGTATTAGCTTGTCACGGTATTTTAGCAGGCTTACTTGTGTTAATTGCTATGACGGGTCAAGGGTCACTGGCTATGTGGGCTATTTTATTAGTTGGATTATGTAACTCTATTATGTTTCCTACTATTTTTAGTTTAGCACTACAGGGGCTTGGTAAATACACGTCACAGGGTTCGGGTATTTTGTGTTTAGCGATTGTTGGCGGTGCGATTATTCCGTTATTACAAGGTATGCTGGCTGATAATATAGGTGTGCAATTAGCCCTTATTCTACCCATTGGCTGCTATTTATATATTACTTATTTCGCGCTGTTTGGTGCAAAAAAAACAACGTCAACTCCTCTTTGAGTTTTAGGTGAATGCTATGATTATTAAACGCACTTTTTCAATTACTGCGCTGATGCTAGCAGCAATAACCAGCAGCGGTTGCTCGCAACCCTCTGATAGTGTCAGTGATACAACAAACCAAAAAGAAATTTGGCCAACAATTACAACGGGGATTAAAAGCGATGCTCAAATGGAGCAAAAAATCGCTGATATGCTCAGTACTATGACGCTAGAGCAGAAAATAGCGCAAATGATCCAACCTGAAATTCGTAACATCACGGTTGAAGATATGCGTAAGTATGGCTTTGGCTCTTACTTAAATGGCGGCGGTTCGTTTCCAAACAATAACAAGCATGCTACGCCTGAAGATTGGGTTGATTTGGCAGAAAAAATGTACCAAGCATCTATTGATGACTCTCTAGATGGCAGTACCATTCCTACAATGTGGGGCACCGATGCGGTACATGGACACAACAATGTTATTGGCGCGACTTTATTCCCGCATAATATTGGTTTAGGTGCAGCAAATAATCCTGCACTTATTGAAAAAATAGCCGCTGCTACCGCACGAGAAGTAATGGTTACCGGTATAGATTGGGTATTTGCACCTACTGTTGCTGTGGTGCGTGATGACCGTTGGGGTCGCACTTACGAAGGGTACTCTGAGGACCCTGAAATTGTGAAAGCGTACTCTGCCTCTATTGTTAAAGGGTTACAAGGCGCTGTAGATGGCGATTTTTTGTCAGACACGCGAGTAGTGAGTACCGTTAAGCACTTTTTAGGTGATGGTGGTACTGTAAACGGCGACGATCAAGGTAATAACATCGCTTCTGAAGAAGAGTTATTTGCGCTTCATGCCCAAGGCTATGTAGGTGGTTTGAGTGCCGGTGCGCAAACGGTTATGGCTTCGTTTAACAGTTGGCATGGCGATAAAATTCACGGCAGTAAATATTTATTAACCGATGTATTGAAAGAAAAAATGGGCTTTGATGGCTTTGTTGTTGGCGATTGGAATGGTCATGGACAAGTTAAAGGCTGCTCAAATAGCAACTGTGCTCAAGCTGCAAACGCAGGTTTAGATGTATACATGGCACCAGATGAGTGGAAACCATTGTTTGGCAATTTAATTAGCCAAGTTAACAGCGGTGAGATCCCACTAAGCAGAATTAACGACGCGGTAACGCGTATCCTACGCGTTAAAATGCGCGCGGGTTTATTCGATAAACCAAGCCCTGCGAAACGTCCTCTTTCTGGTAAAACTGAAATTATTGGTAGTCACGATCACCGTGCTGTGGCCAAACAAGCAGTACGTGAATCTTTAGTGTTACTTAAAAATAAGCAGCAGTTATTACCATTATCGCCCAAGGCAAACGTATTAGTAGCAGGAATAGGTGCTGATAATATCGGCATGCAGTCAGGTGGCTGGAGTGTTACGTGGCAAGGTACAGGCAATACCAACAATGACTTCCCAGGCGGCACTTCAATTTATGCAGGTATTAAAAACACGCTCGAGCAAGCTGGTGGTAGTGTTGCACTAAGTGTTGATGGAGAGTATAAAGCGCGCCCAGATGTAGCCATTGTTGTATTTGGTGAGCAACCTTATGCAGAGGGCAATGGGGATGTTGATAACCTTGAGTACCAGCGCGGTAATAAAAGTGATTTAGCCTTACTGCGAAAGTTTAAAGATGCGGGAATTCCAGTTGTATCATTATTTATAAGCGGTCGCCCAATGTGGGTTAATGCTGAGCTAAATGCCAGTGATGCGTTTGTTGCTATTTGGCTTCCAGGCAGTGAAGGTGATGCAATTAGTGATGTATTGTTTAAAAATGCAGACGGTTCAATTAACCACGACTTTAAAGGAAAGTTATCGTTTTCATGGCCGAATAACCCAATCGACAATGAAAACCGCAACGATGAAGGTTATAGCCCATTACTCCCTTATGGTTTTGGCTTAACCTACGGTGATAGCAATGTAATTAAAGATGACTTGGTAGAGCAAACTCAACAGACTGAACAATTGGACGACTTAGTGTTGTTTGAACGTGCTATAAAAGCACCATGGTCGTTGGTATTAAAAAGTGGCGAGCAACAAAAAACGGTGGCAAGTAGCCGTGAGTCATTAGGTGCTGTGAGCATTCAAACATTTGACAAAGATGTGCAAGAAGATGCGCGAGCTATCCGTTTTAATGGTCAAGCGCTGGCTGGGGTTAATTTAGCCGCGGCATTCCCATCTGACTTACGCTCATACGTTGAGAGTAATGGCCAGCTGCAAATGCAAATTAAAGTAGACAAAGCGGCATCAAGCCCGCTGTGGGTTGCTATGGGTTGTGGTGAAAACTGCCAGGGTAAGTTTGATATTACCGATAACCTTGAGCAATCAGGTCAATGGCAAACATTAAACATCAACTTAAGTTGTTTTGCAGAGCAGGGTGTTGACTTGGCACAAGTATTTTCGCCTTGGCAGTTAAGCACGCAAGGTGATTGGCATGTATCTATAGCTAAACTAGCTATTACAACAAATGCTGCCGAGCAAGGTAGTGTTACTTGTAAGTAGTCAATAATCTATTGATAAGCAGGTACAGAGAGTACCTGCTTATTATTTTAAACATGTAGTACAAAAACCTGCCAAATTAGTCCCTCCTTACTTTTATTCCATTCTATGTGATTGATTATATTCAGCTCCGTAGTTGTCACAAAAATATGATAAAACTGCATTCGCTTTTACGTTAATAATTTGAGAGTATGCCAAAATATTAAATGCGTTATGTAATTAACAGGTGAAAGGATGAATCAAATAAAGCTCGCTTCTCAGCGTTTACAACCTTCAAAAATAGTTTGTGTGGGGCGCAATTACAGTGCACATATTGCTGAGCTAAACAATGAACACCCTGAGCAAATGGTGATTTTTAATAAGCCTAATAGCGCGATCACCGATACCTTACTTACTACTCATAACGGGGATACGTTACATTATGAAACTGAATTATGTTTTGTGATTAAAAATAAGCAGCTTGCAGGAGTAGGGATTGGGCTCGATTTGACTAAGCGAGCTTTGCAAAGCAGTTTAAAAGAAAAGGGCTTGCCGTGGGAGCGAGCTAAAGCATTTGATGGCTCAGTATTATTTAGTGATTTTATTGAGTTAACGCCAGAAATGTCATCATTTATATTTGAATTGCATATTGATGGTAAAGCAGTTCAGCATGGTGATACCCAGCTAATGTTGCACCAACCTGCGCAAATACTGGCTGAAGTAAGTGAGTTTATGGGTTTAGAAGAGGGCGATATTATTATGACCGGCACCCCTGCTGGCGTAGGGATGGTGGGCGCGGGTCGAGAGTTTAAAGTTGCTCTTTATTCTGACTCTGGTCAGCGGTGCTTATTGGAGCATCATTGGTCTGTGAGTCAACGTTAATTATGTATTGATAGTATTGTTTATCAAAATTATCGATATGTTCACTTAACCAATACCGCTGGCTTAGCTGATGCTCAGCTGATTCTAGTATGGTACTTTCTAATGCTGCATTAATCTTCTTAATTGCCTGATTAGCAAAATCATTGGGCGCATTAGTCGCACAGCCTATAGCGCCTTTAACTAACGAATTCGTATTTTGAGCTATAGGTATGCTAACGATTTTTATGGGGTGTTGTTGCTGGTTAAAGTAACTAGCCATAAAAGGGTAATCGAGCGAGTAATCTAAAAAACCATGTCTTAATCTATCGATCACAACGCCACTTTCATTGTCACTACTTAAGCTTAAAGAGACGTTATGGTGGCTCAAAGCGTTTTCAATAATTATATTTATGTGTGGCGAAAACCGTCGCGCTGCGGCTTGTCCATAGGTAAAGTTTTCATCGCTAAGCAAGCTAATTAAATTTATAGGATTACCATGTGTTTTGGTAAGTGTTCGTGCTTTTTGGTTAGTGGTAATAATACTAAACTCTGGGTAGATGGAGGTAGGGCGTGAGTAAGTATAGACTTGGTTGGCGTTTTTTTTGTGAATTACGCATGGGAAGCAGACATTTTTGCCTTCTCTGATATATTTATTAATTCGTTTTTGTGGCACAACTAACCGAGTATGTTTTACATCCTTAATACTGCTAATGAGTTGCTCAGTTAAATTGTCACACAAACCCGTTTGAGCACTTTCTGAGTTTAAGTGAAAAGGCGGAGTGTTGCTCTGTAGCCACAAAATTTCAGTGAGCTGATTTTTAGATTGGCTAATACTGTTATTCGAGAATATTAAAAAAAGCAGGCAGAAATAACGAGCTGTATGCATAAAAAAGGCTGATAATTCTTTATTAAATGGCTGTTTGTTATTATACCTGAATGTCCAAAAAATAAACATAAAGAACAGCAAAGAATCAATTTCATTGAAGCGTAGTTATGCCAATAAGCAATAATACTTAATCATTTTACGGGGCTAAACGTGTCACTACCTGCGTTAAAAATTCTCATTTAGAACAACTAAATAGCAATTTTTTGCCTAGCTATCAACACGTTTTTCCAGCCTCAAAATAGACCACTTAATTAAGCGAATTGGTATTATTCTTTGCTGTTTTTGATTACCTGCGAGGTTACAAACCTCGCGCCGTGATTAAATCGCCCTATGTAGAACAAGTTTCAATATGCAAAGGCCAACAGACCCTAGTAAGGCATTGGGTTATTTCTGAATATGGTATCAATCGCTAATAATACATCGTCGCTAAGGGTTAGCTCAAATGCATCAATGTCTTCTTTTAATTGCGCCATAGTAGTGGCACCAATAATAGATGATGTCACTCCATCTACTTGATTACACCACGCTAGCGCTAATTGTGCCGGTGTTATGTTGTGCTCATAGGCAAGTTCAACATACTCCTTAGTGGCTTGTTGTGATTGTGGTGTATCACGAAAAATACCGTTGCGCTGCATAAATGTCCAACGTGAGCCTTCAGGGCGCGCTCCATTGAGGTACTTACCAGTTAATAGCCCAGCCGCCAGAGGCGACCAAGGTAAGTAAGCAATATCTTCATGCACACATTGCTCTATTAAATAAGGCCAATCTTTCGCATGCGCTAAACTAAACTCATTTTGAATAGACACCATTTTTGGCAAGTTGTGCTCTTTAGCTAAATTTAAAAATTGGCTAATTCCCCATGGTGTATCATCAGAAAGCCCACAATGCTTAATTTTACCTGCTTTAACACACGCATCTAAACCCTCTAAAATATCCAGCATATCTGCGGTGTGTTGTTTTGCATCGACCTCGGTAAACTTGAGCATACCTGGCCATTGCCTTGCAAAATGTGGGGTGCGGCGGTTTGGCCAATGTAATTGGTATAAGTCAATATAGTCGGTTTGTAAGCGCTTTAGAGACTGATCAACGGCATCAATAACAGCTTGGCGAGTAATATCACCGCCATCACGGATCCATGAAAGTCCATTACCGGCAATTTTAGTTGCAATAACAATGTCTTTTCGTTTTTGTGGATTACGAGCGACCCAATCCCCTATAATTTCCTCTGTTTTACCATAGGTATCGGGCGTGGGCGGAACTGCGTACATTTCTGCTGTATCAATAAAGTTAACACCACGTTCAAGGGCATAGGCTATTTGCTCATCAGCATCGCGCTGGGTATTTTGTACTCCCCAGGTCATGCTACCTAAACAGACTCTCGAAACACTAACACCACTACTACCTAATTGACTATATTGCATTACTAATCCTAATTATTCGTTTTCAGAGTTTGCTTTTAAAGCCGATAACAAAGGTTCTGTGATCGTCGCTTTTTGCCCTGTTTTAAAGTCAAACATCACCACTTTCGACATGCCTGTGGTGGTTATCGCATTTTGCGCATGACTAAATACACTGTAATTCATTACAAACCGGTCAGATTTTATATCACTAATAGTAATACCTACGCTTAATGTGTCAGGAAACGTCACAGGGCGTTTGTAGCGAATGTTATTTTCACTGATCACAGGGCCTGTGGCTTTAGCATTGATAGTATCAAATAAATTTAATTTATTTAAAAAATCGATTCTGGCTATTTCAAAATAACGAAGGTAAACACAGTTATTAACATGCTGTAGGGCATCCATATCGCCCCACGCTACAGTAATATCGGTATGAATAGGATGTTGTTGTTTAAACGTTTCCATGTATTAATAGCTCTTAGTTTTAAAGTATTTAGATTAGCAACATGGTCGGATGAGCTCAAGGGAATTATAGCGGGCAAAAAATTCGAGAGTTAAAATTGTACCTCTTTGAATTCATGACTATAGTAACTATTAACACACAAGGAGAGAACTATGCAGAATATAATTAATTGGTTATTGGCATGCACTGTTTTTATAGCTTCGTTCACTTGTTACGCTATGGGTAATGAGGCAGGAGCAATTATTTTGATTTTATTAGGCTTCTGTTTAGAAGTACTATTTTGGATGTATTGTTTTAATAAGCCCAAAAAAAATAGGCGCTCTTTTTAGATAACAACATGCTTGCTAATTAATAGCGATTCCACAATAATGGCTGTATAAATAAACAGTTGTTATTGTGTGATGAAAAAGTTTATTCATATAGACATGGACTGCTTCTATGCAGCCGTTGAAATGCGCGACAACCCTAAGCTTGCAAGCGTACCGCTGGCCATTGGCGGTAATAGTCGCCGAGGAGTGCTCTCTACCGCTAATTATATTGCCAGAGAATATGGTGTGCGTTCTGCTATGTCTAACTATCATGCCAAACAGCTTTGCCCCGATTTAGTTATTGTGCCCGGAAGAATGGCGGTTTATAAACAAGTATCAACTCAAATCCGCGCTATATTTAACCGCTATACTGACCTTGTTGAACCTCTTTCACTTGATGAAGCATACCTAGATGTGACCGACAGTACTGCATTTAAAGGCAGTGCAACGTTAATTGCTGAGCAGATCCGCACCGATATTTTTAATACCACAGGGCTGACCGCCTCTGCGGGGATTGCGCCAATTAAATTTATAGCCAAAATTGCTAGTGATGAAAATAAGCCCAATGGCCAATTTGTGGTATTGCCTGAACAGGTTGACTTGTTTTTAGCCCAATTACCACTAGGTAAAATTCCAGGCGTGGGTAAAGTAACCTTGGAGAAGCTTAATTTAAAAGGATTATACACGGGCCAAGATGTCCGAGAAAAAGGCGCTAATTGGATGCAGCAACATGTGGGGAATTTTGGTGTATCGTTATATCAAAAATGTATGGGGGATCATATAGGGCGGGTTTCAACTGAGCGGGTTCGTAAGTCATTGAGCGTGGAGCATACTTATGAATACAACAAAAACAGCCTTGATGAGTGCCTTGAACAATTACCGCAACTGTTAGATGAGCTCACTGTTAGGCTAAATAAGCAGCAGTTGCAAAATAAAATTAATAAGTTAAGTGTTAAAGTTAAATTTGCTAATTTTGTTGTGACCTCAGCAGATCAAGCGAATCATCAATTAAACACCGCTATTTTTAAAGAGTTACTCGCCAAAGCTTATCAACGTGGATTACAGCAACCCGTGCGCTTATTAGGAATTGGCGTTGGTATTAAAAATCAACCAGAGCATAATTTACAGCTCAGTATTCTTGATGTGTAAAACTTGTAACACCAAGTTGCCAGTAAATATGCAGAATATCGCAGTTCACTGGTTATAAATTGCTAAATAAATAATAATAGGGACTACGTTTTCTAACAGGATCTTTTTTTTATGGCATATCCAAAAGCAGTGCTGGCTCAGCCAGTAAGTGCAAGCCTAGATTGTACATCACACGATGCACTTATTATTATCAGTGATGACTTTTCTCATTTACCAAATACGCCTCTGCGTGATGCAATTTTAAATCAAGCCCAAGTAGACTCACGTATAGGCAATCAAGTTACCTTATTAGTTATTGCCGGTAAACGTGTGGTATTAGCACCAACTGGCCCTTTAAATAGAGACTATGACGATGTACGTCGTTATTTTGATGCGGCTAAATTAGCCATCAATGAAGCAAAAGCGTCGGGCAGTGTAAGCCCCGCGATTTACTTACCCGCTTTAAATATCGATAGTCGTTATCAACACGCTCTAGAAGTGGCCTATTTAGGCGCATGCCAAGCATTATGGCAGCCTTTGGAAGCGCGTGAATTTCATGGTCAAGGTATTGAACCCATTACTCAAATCGGTTTAATTGATGCCAATGAACAAACGATTAAAGCAGTCAATGCGTTAGCCGCTGGTCAATATGCTGCACGTGATTTATGTGGTACCGAGCCTGAGCGTATGGCACCACCACGCTTTGCTGATTACTGTAGTGAGCTATTTAACAATAGCGCAGTGAGCGTTGATGTAATTGGCGATTTAGCTGCCATTGATAAACACTATCCGATGCTAAGCACTGTTGCTCGTGCGTCTTATGCGGTAGAGCGTCATCACCCTCGTGTAGTTAAACTTGAATATGTACCAGAGGGCGAAGTAACGCGCACACTGATGTTTGTTGGTAAAGGCTTAGTCTATGACACTGGCGGTGCAGATTTAAAAGTGGGCGGCTATATGGCGGGCATGAGCCGTGATAAAGGCGGTGCGGCTTCTGTTGCTGGATTTATGAAAGCAGTTGCTGATTACCAGCCTAAAGGCGTCAAAGTGATTGCCTTTTTAGCGGTGGTACGTAACTCAATTGGTTCAGATTGTTTTGTTCCTGATGAAATCATTACCAGCCGTGAAGGTGTACGAGTGCGCATTGGTAACACTGATGCCGAAGGGCGTCTAGCGATGGGGGATTTACTTAGCGAAATGAAAGATTTGGCTAAAAACGAAATAAACCCAACGCTGTTTACTGTGGCTACTTTAACAGGGCATGCTGCACGCGCGATGGGGCCATATGGTGCTTATGTAGAAAATGGGCCAGCATGTAGTGCTAATATTTCACGTCAATTAGCTGATTGTGGTGATTTATGGGCTGACGGTGCAGAAGTATCCCGTTCACGTCGTGAAGATTATGACTTTATAAAGCCACGTACTTTAGCCGATGACGTACTCTCTAGTAATAATGCAGCTTCTGCTGTTACAGCACGCGGACACCAATTTCCTATGGCATTTTTAGCTGTTGTAGGCGGGTTAGATAAGCATGGTAATGAGTCTACTTTACCACTTCCTTATGTGCATATGGATATTGCAGGTAGTGGCGTTGAAGGCGGTGACTGGCAACATGGCAAACCAACGGCAGCATCAGTAAGCAGTTTATTTGCCCACTACTGTTTATAATTCTCTATATAAATATGTCTAAAAAGCCCTGAAAATCAGGGCTTTTTAATTGAGTTAACTAAGCTTAAAGCGCGATACCACGCTTGATAACTCAACACTACTTTGTTTCAGTTTGTCGCTAGCACGGGTTAAATCATTGGTGTTACCCAGTGATTGCTCCGTTGATTGCGAGAGGTCGTTAATTCTTAAGTTCACCTCATCTGCGGCCGATGTTTGCTGCTCTGTTGCTCTTGCAATTTGGCCGTTCATATCGGTGATCACCGATACCAATCTGTCTATTTCATCAAGCGAGGTATTGGCAGCAGAAGCTTGCTCAACGGTTGAGATAGAAATTTCTTGGCTAGATTTTACCGCTTCAACCGCAGCTTTAGCGCCTTCTTGCAGTTTAGCTATCATGGCTTGAATTTCATCGGTACTTTTACCTGTTCGGCTGGCCAGCGTTCTCACTTCATCGGCTACAACGGCAAAGCCTCTACCATGCTCACCTGCTCGCGCTGCTTCAATTGCAGCATTTAACGCCAGTAGATTAGTTTGTTCTGCAATACTGCGAATTACATCAAGTACCGAGCCAATGTTATTACTTTCTTGAGCAAGATCAGCGGTAACTTTACTTACGGTTTCTATGTTAGTAGAAAGGGCTTCAATAGCTGTAATTGTTTTCGACACCACGTTTTTACCACTTGATGCATTACTTGCCGCTTCATTTGCGGCTTGTTCGGCGGCTTCGGCATTACGGCTTACATCATGAATTTGATGGGTCATTTGCTCCATAGCTGCAGCCACTTGAGTTGAGCTGTCGTTTTGTAACTCGATAAATGATTGGCTGGTTTTACTCGAGTCATCGACGGTATGAGCATGGTCGTTTACATCGTTTGCATTTTTGGCGACCAGTACTAAAGACTCTCTAATTTTAGAGACAAATAAGTTAAATGATTGCGAAAGTTGAGATATTTCATCATTACCATTTTCGTTCAGAGTACGGGTTAAATCTCCCTCACCTTGAGAGATGTCTTTCATCATCTGGGCGGCTAAACGGGTAGGGGTTAAAATACTACGACCAATAAAGTAACTAAATAACACCACCACAATAATCATAATAACTACATTAATAATGATAATAGTGCGCTGCTGCGAAAAGGCACTGTCTATAGTATCAAGGTACACGCCTGAGCCGATTATCCATTGCCATTGATCAAAACCTTTCACAAACGCAATTTTGTCTACGGGGTTGTCGTTACCTGGTTTTGGCCATTTATAAGGCACATAACCTTCGCCGGATTTTTTAACAACGCTAACCATCTCAACAAATAGCGGGGTTCCATCAGGGTCTTTGTTATTAGTTAAATCTTTTCCCTCAAGAGCTGGTTTAATTGGGTGCATTACCATGGCAGGCTGATAATCGTTTATCCAAAAATAGTTCGTATCATCGTAGCGCAATGAGCGGATTGAGGCGATTGCTTGAGATTGTGCCTGTTGGCGAGTGAGTGTTTGGTTTTGTTCAAGAGCTGCATAGTGCTTAATAGTGCTATATGCAGTTTCTACCACATTTTTAGTTTTAAGGTATTGCTCTTTTTTGAGCGCTTGGTATTGATTACTCAAACTCGAAATACTCAATACAATTAAACCCAATATTACAATCCCTACTAAAATGGCTAGACGTTGAAATATAGTAAAACGACGGAGGTTTGGCATAAATATGTTCCTGTATCAGAGCATTATTTTTCTTCAATAAGCATAGTTAAAATATAGGCTAAGAGAGCTTTATTTTCATAATATTGTATTTCTTATATTTCGTTTTAGCGGTTAGTTTAAATACAATAACAGTTGGACGCTGAAGCTTAGACTTTTAGTTACCCGTGCTTAAGATGGATTTAATTATTGTGTGTTGACGTTTTAATATATCTTATTAGCATAAAAAAAGGCTGATACTTGTATCAGCCTTTAGTCGAATGATTAACCTAACGTTAGTTAGTTAGTTTGTATTAAAGTTACGGTTAAAGAAGTTAGTAATAGTTTGATGTAAGTGAGTCTGCACTTGTTTACCGCGAAGGCTATGCTTTGAGCCTGGGTAAGTCATCATTTCAAACTGTTGATTGTTATCTTGCAGCTGTTTAAACAATTTAGTTGCATGAGTAAACAACACGTTGTCATCGGCCATACCATGGTAAATCATTAATGGGCCTTTCAGGCCTTCAGCATATGGGAAAACAGCACTGTCGGTATAACCTTGCGCATTCGTATCAGGGTGACCCAAATAGCGCTCGGTGTAGTGAGTGTCGTACAAGGCCCAGTCAGTTACTGGTGCGCCTGAAACACCAGCACTAAAGTAGTCGCCTGCTTTAAACATGGTCATTAGCGCCATATAACCACCATAGCTGTGGCCGTATATACCAATGCGTGCAGGGTCTACGTAGTCAAGGGTACGTAAAAACTCAACGCCTTTAATCTGATCAGCTACTTCAACAACACCTAACTTTTTATATATTGCATCTTCAAACTTTTTACCACGATTGTAAGAGCCACGGTTATCTAGTTGAAAAATAACATAACCTTGTTGCGCCATATATTGAAAATATAAGTTTTTACTACGCCAGCTATTAGTGACTCGTTGAGCATGAGGGCCGCCGTACACGTTAACAATAACCGGATGCTTTTTACCTTTAGCCATGTTTGCTGGTTTAAATAAACGGTAATGCATAACTTGGCCGTCTTCAGCGGTAATGGTGCCGTACTCAGGCTGTGCTAAATCAGTCAAAAAGGGAGTGAGTGGATGTGAGTCATCTAGTTTGTTTTCTTCAAGCCACGTAATAAATTCACCATTAATTTTGCGTAGTGCTGCTGAATTTGGTTTGTTGACCGATGAGCTGGTATCAATGAAGGTTTTATTATCTTTTGCCAGTACGACATTGTGATATTGGCCTTTTTCAGTAATACGTTTAATTGCTCCTTTTTTAAATAAAGGCGCGCTGTATAAATGGCTCTCTAGCGCAGTATCTTTGCGTGCTGCAAAGTAAACCATACCATTTTTTTCATCTACCCCTTTTAAGCTATCAACAACCCAGTCACCAGCGGTTATTTGACGAATAAGTTGGCCATTATTTCGATACAAATAAAGGTGCTTAAAGCCATCACGCTCTGAAGCCCACACAAAATGCTTTTTGTCTTTTAAGAACTCAAGGTCAAAATGTAGGTTTATCCAGGTATCGCTTTTTTCAGTTAATGCGACGGTTTGCTGTTTTGTTTTACTGTTGTAAAAGCGTAACTCTAAATTGTGCTGAGAGCGATTTTGCCACTGGTAAGACAGGGTGTTACTGTCGTTTAGCCATTTAGCACGTGCGATATAAATGTCTTTATCTTTACCTAAATCAATCCAGTCAACAGCTTGGTCATTAAGTTTCACAACACCAAGTTGAATTTCAACATTGTTGGTGCCAGTAAATGGGTAGCGCTGATTAAATAGCTTTACTTCATCTGCATAAATTTCGTTACGAATCGCTTCCTGAACAGGGCTTTCATCAACGCGAGTAAAGGCGATTTTAGATTCATCATTTGCCCACCAATAACCGGTCATGCGACTCATTTCTTCTTGCGCCACAAATTCGGCCATGCCATTTTTAATAACGCCACCGCCATCTTTACTTAACTGAATTTCTTTGCCAGATGCCAGTTCTAGTGCATAGAGGTTTTGCTCGCGAATAAACGATACAAAATTCCCTTTTGGAGAAAAGCGCGCATCGGTTTCAAATGCTTCAGTGTTAGTTAGTTTTTTACTATTTTTTGTGTTTAAGTCGAAATAATAAAGGTCGCCATTTAGAGGAAATAGCAGTGCTTTACCATCTTTTGACCATTTATATTCAAGAATACCTTTACCAAAAATACGTTGGCGTTCACGACGTGCTTTTTCTTCATCTGATAGGTTTTCTGGGCCTGAAAATAACTGCGCTGAATCAACAAGTAATCGATTGGTATTGTCTTTTAAATTATATTCCCATAAATCGTAGCGGTTATAGTCATCTGTTTTACCTTGTAAGTAGGTGACACGGCTGCCGTCGGGAGAAAATTTAAGTTGTACTGGAGACTTTCCCGCTAAGCTAGGATCATCAAATATACGCTCAAGCGTTAGCGGCTTTGCTTGGACGCTTAATGCGCCCGCCATCAGGGGGATTGCCAGTGAGAGGTGTTTTAGTTTTTTTAACACAGGATTGCCTTTACTTACATAAAATTATCCCCGATGGTAAAGCACAAGCGTGTGCAACTGCAACTAAATGCTATAAAGTGTGTAGTAAAATAACTAAGGATATCAACATGAGTGAAACCCCTTTTATCTTAGCCCCAGAGCTACAAAAAGATTGTATTGAGCTGGCTGATTGGCCATTGTGTAAAGTATTGTTATTGAATGACAGTCAATATCCATGGTTTGTATTAGTCCCAAGGGTTGCAGGCTTAAAAGAGATTGTTGATTTAACCGAGCAGCAACAAATTACTTATTTACAAGAGTCGGCTAAGCTCAGTCATCTATTAATTGAGGTGTTTAATCCTGATAAGTTAAATGTTGCCGCGCTAGGTAATATGGTGCCGCAATTACACATTCATCATATAGCGCGCTTCAAAACAGATATTGCATGGCCTGCGCCTGTATGGGGCAAGTTTCCGAGTATCCCTTATACTAATGAGCAGATAGAGCAATTAAAAACGTATTTTTAAAATTAGAATGAGTTACTTTGAGGGGATAGTATGAAATTAATAAAACAACTTTGTGCCAGTATATTTATGGCAGCTATTGCTGTTTCAACCGTAATAGCGAGTGAGCAGCCAGTCGCTATAGATGTGGTAAATAACGCCAACATTAAAAACTTTGCAGCGCATAACAACGTGGTTTTTTCAGCAGCGCAACCGACTGATGAGCAGTTTAAGCAACTATCGCAAGCTAAGGTGAAGCACGTTATTAATTTACGTGCAGCAGATGAGCAAGACTGGGATGAAGGGGCATTAGTAAACTCTTTAGGAATGAATTACCACGCAATTGAGATCGCAGGTGCACAAGATGTTAACATCGATAATGCAAAACGATTAGCTAGCCTTTTAGAAGAACTTAAAGGTGAATCAGTGGTTGTTCATTGTGCGAGCAGTAATCGTGTTGGTGCGCTAATGGCTATTTCAGCCCATCAACAAGGCGCTGATATTGAGTCTGCAATTGAAACAGGCAAGCAGTGGGGAATGGCAAGCCTAGAGCCGGTTGTTCGCAAAGTGATGAGTGATAAATAATCAGACAATAAAAAAGCGTTACAGTGTAACGCTTTTTTTATGTGAACTAATTTAGCTCATATTAATTAAGGCCAAGCACATCTTTGCCTTGTTTGAAGGTCACATCTACAGGGATGTTCGCTTTGCTTAACTTTTCTAAATCTTTAGCAAGCTCCGCTTTAATATCGCCATGAGTGGCAATAAGTTGATCTACTTTTTCGTAATCACCATCACCTTGCAGGGTTAAAATAAGGCGTGATAACTTTGCCATAGCATCGCCCATTTTATCCATGTTGATGCTGTAAAGTCCGTCTTCACTTTTAGAGAAAGCACCTTCTTGAGCAAAAAAGTTAAAGCGGATCATATTTGCTTTACCATGCGCACTTGAAGCACCAAAGCGCACTGAGCGGAAAATACCCGCCATAAAAGTGGTGTAGTAATCTTCTAATGTACCTTCGGTGATTTCACCTTTTTTAAGTAACTGTTCAACCATGTATAAACCAAGAATATCGGCTTTGCCTTCTTCTAAAGCGCTAGCGTGCTCTTGAAGTGATTGGCGAACAGTACCTTTACCCGTTAGGGTGTTTTTAATCCCTAAACCGTGAGCCACTTCATGGAACATGGTGTTAGCAAAGAATGCATCAAAGGTAATGTGTTTGCGTTGCTCAGGTACAATTAACTGCTCTGAGATAGGCACTAAAATTTTATCAAACTTCGCACGCATTGCGTTTTTAAGCTGTAAACGACGTGTGCCTTTTTCTAGTTGTACCTGTTCATCATTGGGTAAGTTAATCGCAATGGTTTTACTGCCTGCATTTGAATGCCCAGCATAGTACACAACATCGTAGGCATTTAGATCAGCATCTGAGCCAGGTACTTCTTGCTTATACTTGCTATCTACAGGTAAACCTTTTTGTAGTTCAGGTAAAAACGCTGCAAATTTAGCTAGGCGCTCGCTCCATTTTAAATCTTTAATAAGAACATATGATTCATAAGCTGCGCGGTAACCAAATAATTGATCTTCGTAGTTTTCAATCGGGCCAATAACCACATCGATAGGGTTATTTTTCATATCCATCCACGCAAAGTCAGAGGCTTGAAAATCATCATTTTGGATTGCGTCAGCTCGTAAGTTTAGGTAGTTGGCGAATTCTTTGTCGTCGGCTAGTTTGCTAGCCTCTCGAAGTAACTCAGCAGCTTGAGCAAGCTCTACTGCATACTCTTCTGAATAAGGTGTGCTGTATAAATTACCTAATTCATCACGCTTAATCAGTGAGTAAAGGCCTGTTTTATCTTTTACATCAGCGTTATTAAGCTCTTCTTTGGTGATGTCTGCTGGGTAAAAGCCTGCACCAAGCGGCTTTTCTTTATTGCCTGATAAGAATACTTCATCGCCGTTTAAGCGATCCCATGGGCCGTAGTTAATATCGGCAAACTGACGTACTTTTTCATCATCTAATTGTGCTAAAAAGTCTTGTTTATTTTTACCAAATGCTTGCTTCCAGAATAAATCATCCATAATTTTTGAAGCATCAATAAGCTTAGCAACCATGGCTTTTTGATTGTCAGATAAGTGCGATAAATCACTTTGTAAACTAAAGTCGGTGTAAATGTCTAAGCGTTGACGGTCAATATTAACAAGTGTTGGGCCTGAAGGCGCTGTTGAAGCCGCTGGCGTAGAGTTTTGTGCTGTGTTGCTTGAAGAAGGTGCTTGCTCTGAGCAGGCACTAAGAAAAACAGCGCCAGAGAGCAATATCGCTTGGCTAATTTTATTTAAGTTCATTATTTTGCCTATTTAAAAGTCAATTTTATAGCTGGTGTACTGTAAGTTAAGGTACTGAAAGCGTGTTAATCTGCCTTAGCATGTTCGCATTAAAGCAAAACACACTAGTAAATAGCAAGTATTAGACGTTAGAGCGCATAAATCAGGGGAGGAGGTGTAAATAATTGAATAATTATCTACACGTTTCTTTACTTTGGGTATATGTTTAGTACTACATTAGCATTGAAATAATTAATAATATAAGACCTGCCGTAAAGCGTAGTAGGTCATAAAGCAAAGGGATATTTTATGTCTACAGAAAATGCCTTACTCACTATTTTGGTTGACAGAATTAACAACGACACACTGGTGTTACCTACATTACCTGAAGTGGCGATTAAGGTTCGTCAAGCCGCTGACAACCCAGATGTAAACTTGATGCAAATGTCAGATGCAATAGCGCATGACCCTGCATTGTCTGCACGTATGATTAAAGTAGCAAATAGTGCCATTATGGGTCGTGCTGTAAAGGTGTCTAATTTACATCAAGCAGTGACACGTATAGGGCTCAGACAAATAAAAAATATAGCCACGGCAATGGCAATGGAGCAGCTGTTTGTATCCAACAATGAGCTAATAAAGGGCTATATGGGCAAAGCGTGGCATAAAACGCTGCATGTTGCTTCGCATTCTATTTCACTGATGGAATTTTACTTAAAAAGAAATACCCATACCTCGCTTAACCGTGATGCCATTACTTTAGCTTCATTGGTTTATAATATTGGGGTATTACCAATTTTGACTGAGGCTGAGCGACACCCTGAAGTATTTGCTAATCCGAGCTTTTTAGCCCATGCAATTCAACGCTTAAGCGGTAAAATTGGCGGCTCAATTATGAAAGCATGGGAATTCCCAGATGTGTTTGTAGAAGTTGCACAACATTGGGCCGATGTTAACTATCGCTCGACTGAGGTTAGCTATATCGATTTTATTCGTATCGGCGCAATCCTTGAAGGCACCTTACAGGTATCAGATAAATCTGCGGCGCTACAAACCTACATTGATAAAGGCATTATTCCTTCTTTAGAGATGTTAGAGAGTGAAGAGTATCTGCATTTGGTTGAAGACGTAAAAGAAATGTTCAGCTAAAATTTTGAATAATAAAAAGCACGATTAGTATCGTGCTTTTTATATGTGATGCTATTTAATAAAGCTTTTACGCTAAATCGTCGGCATCACCTAAGCCTTGAGTAAGCTCTTCAAGAAGCTGCTTTATTTCCTCAGATGCAAGAATGAAATCTGCGTCTAGCTTAACCGCCATATCTTCTTTTGGAATATCTGCATTTTCTTCTTTAAGTGTTTCACTGTAGCTTAAACGTTTAATTGAACCATCGTTTTGTAGCATAAACTTAACGCGCTCTTGCCAATCAAGGGCAAGCTTAGTCACGCGTTTACCACTTTCAAGGTGCGATTTCACTTCGTCACACGATAAGTCATGGCCTTTAAGCTTAACTTGGGCACCACTGTCATCCGCTTCTTCAAGTTCAGCATCTGAGCCAATCGCAAAGCCCTCAGGTGTACTAAAGTTAGTAAGCCAGTCAGTTAAAAATACATCTAAATCATAGTTAGCAAACGCAGGAACAACCGGTAACGTGCCTAACGATTTACGTAATAACGCCAAAAGTTCTTCAGCTTTATTAAAGCTTGCACTATTAACTACAACCCAACCATTTTCTTGGTCTATGAACGCAAACTGTAGGCTCGACTTTTTAAATGCTTGTGGCAGTAGCGTGTGTAAGATGTTTTCTTTTAATTCATCTTTTTCTTTTTTCTTTACAGGGCGATTTTCTTCGGCTTCAATCTGATCTACTTTTTCAGCGACAAGCTCATTTATTACAGACGCGGGTAACACTTTCTCTTCACGCTTGGCACACACTAAAATACTTTTTTGTGAAAAGTGAGACAGCGTTTCACCATGCTTACCAAATGCTTTTGTCCAGCCAAATGTTGCCAACTCTTGGCCAGTGCAGGGACGAAATAGATCTTGTTCTAACGCCTTATCAAAGTCTTCTTGAGTGTACGAAACGTCTTGTTTAAAGCGATAGCATATAAGGTTACTAAACCACATAGGGAAATGATCCATTTAAAAAATTTGTGCAATCATAGCAATAAAAGCCGCTTCTAGAAACGGCTGATTTTACTTAGTCGAGTTTAAAAAGTGGCAGGGGGGATGACATGTTTTTAGGGAACGAAATTCGGTAATGTAATCCTTGGTTAGGTTCGCTACTGACTTCAATTTTGCCATTGAGTGTTTGTTTTACAAGGTTAAAAATAATGTGAGCACCTAAGCCACTGCCACCTTCATCACGTTTTGTGGTAAAGAATGGGTCAAATAAACGCTTAAGTTGAGCTGGTTTCAAACCGATACCATTATCTTGGTAATTAATAACTAAGTCGTTTTCATCGGTGTTTACATCTATGGTAATTTGGCCGCTGTTTATATTTTCAAAGCCATGCACTAATGAATTCATAATTAAGTTAGTAAATATTTGGCTGATCACCCCTGCTGGTAAATTAATAATTAAATCATCCGGGCAATGTAGGCGAATGCTATGGGATGTTTTTTTAATCTGTGGATGTAAAGAACGTATAACTTCATTGATGTAATCCTTAAAGTTAATGGTTCTTAACGCCTCACTGGCTTGATCTACTGCAATTTGTTTAAAGCTGGTGATCAAGTCTGATGCACGCTCTAAATTGTGAGAGAGTAGTTGAGCGCTTTGTGCTGCATCATTAATAAACCCTTCCAATGCAGAGGAAGACAGTGATTTATTCTTAAATGCGGTTTCTATTTCAGTTAAGCGCTCTTGCAAAAATGAAGTAGCAGTTACGCCAATACCAATAGGGGTATTAATTTCATGAGTGATACCTGCTACTAAACCGCCTAATACCGCCATTTTTTCTGAGCCAACCAGTTGCTCTTGCGCAAAGCTTAGTTCATCGAGCGAGTTCTGTAGCTGAGTTTGCTTACTTAGCAGTTCTTGCTCAGTTTGTTTTCGTAAGTCAACTTCTTCAGTTAATACCGCTTTTTGGCGCTCGAGTTCATATTTTTGTTGCTGTAAATCGATCATTGCTTGGCTTAAGTTTGATGTTTTACGCGCAACATCTTGTTCAAGCTGCAAATTTTGTTGATCTAGTTTTTGATTACTTTCGATTAGGTCATGCTGAGTTTGTTTTAACTCTTTTTTATACTCAACAACTTTAGAAATCAGATTGTTAAAAGAGCGCTCCATTACCTTTAGCTCGTTATTTTCATCGGTAACGACTTTAACGTGCTGGCCATCGAGCTCTTCTAATTCAAGGTATTCAATTTGCTCAGTGAGTTGTGTGAGCGGCTCGGTTAGTAGCTTTCTAAATGCGATCAAAAATAAGATGATTAAAAAGGTGGTTTTAATCATGGCGTTGCCAATTAAAAAGTAAATAGAGAGCATAATGCGGCTGAAAATTACGTCCCGGCTAGAAAATAAAGTCACATCGCCCACTTGGGTGGCACGGCCTGAAAACTCAAAAATAAGCGGAAATGTATAGCCAAATAAACCAGCCTTGGTGTCTTCTACAATCACATCTTCTTGAACAAGCTGCTGGCTGTATAGGTTGTGAATGTTTAACGCTCGGCCTAGTTGCGAAATAATAGCGCCATTATCATCACGAATAATAACCCCTTCAACCATAGGAATATCAAGCAACCCCTCTGCAGTTGTGGTGGTTTGCTTTATATTTAGCTCCCAAATTGCTCGGGTTAGACTTCTACCAAATGTTTTTTGTAGTGTGCCGAGCTCATCGCGTATGTAATCTTTGGTATTAACATACTCTGCGAAGATTTGTCCGCAGGTCACCACAAAAGTCAGTATAAAATAAACTGATAAAACCCGTGTGAGTAACTTTGTTGAAAGACTTTTTTGCGGCATGAGGGACTTGTATTTCCTTTAATTATTCAGCTATTGGTGTACGCTTATAAACATTAGTTAATAAATCATTAAAAATAAACATATATTTTATTATATTGTTATTTTGCGCTCTTAAATAAGCATTACCCTGTAAACTTAACAATTGTACTCCTATCCAAGTGTAGTGTGTTTAGCTAGTTTGTTTGTAAATTAGGAGGGGGATTTTGCTAATTTGTATTGTGCACTCATGCATTTTATTGATAACGTTAATAAAAGCTATAGTAAATAACCTGCTCGCTACTTATATTGGTTATATTTTTGACTTTTTACTGACTGAGCAAGTAAATTAATTTTAAAGTGGGTTTAGGTGTTTTATATGAGTTTAATTAAATAGTCATTATGGTGCGTTTTTCTATTTTAGTCTGTGATGACTCAACCGTTGCCCGTAAGCAAGTGATCCGTTGTTTAAACGAGTGCATTGATGCCGATATTCAACAGGCTACAAACGGTAAAGAGGCCTTGGAGCAATTGCATCATGGGCAGTTTGATCTTGTGTGTCTTGATTTAACCATGCCTGAGGTTGATGGCATTGCAGTGCTTGAGCAAGTTAAAGCAAATAAAATAGAATCTTATGTATTGGTAATTTCTGCTGACATTCAACAAAAAATGCGAGAGCGAGTAGCGCAACTTGGCGCAATCGATTTTATTCATAAACCGATTAATAAAACACAACTTAACGAAGTTTTGCATAAGTTTGGCATTTATTAATAAAATTCATGATGAAAAAGACTGTTTTATCTTCTAATTTAGGGTTGACAGAATAGCCTTTGTTAAGGCAGTCTTAAGCTTATGAAAACATTTAGTCTTGTAACGACCATTATTATTACAACCACCATTCTTACTGGATAGTGGCATAGGTCGGTGCAACAAATTTAAAGGCCTGTGTTCACTTAGAACACAGGCCTTTTTTCGTTTTATGGAATGAGGAAACATAAAAAATGCGCGTTTTAAAATTTGGCGGCTCATCGCTCGCTGACTTTGCCTGCTTAGAGCAAGTCGCTGTTCTAGCTAAGGCACAATTAAAGGATGAAATGTTACTGGTGCTTTCAGCGCCTGGTGGCATGACAGATTCACTTGTTGCTCTAGCTAGTGCTGCAGAGCAGGGGCAGGATTTCAATCTGTTATGGGATGCACTTGTTACCCGCTGCAATGCCTTAAAAACGGCAGTAGAAGAAAAGCAAGGAGCAGTTCAAAACTGGCCTGACTTTGACGAATTGAAAAATAAGCTGGATGGAGTTGCACTAATTAAGTGTTGCCCAGATAAGATCAGGGCTTTTATTATTAGCTTTGGTGAGCGTGTTAGCGTATCGCTAATGCAAAGCCTATTAGCCGATCAGAACGCGCATTATCTACAAGCAACAGATTGTATTGTTTCAACCGGCGGATACATAGATGCTGAAGCGGATTTAGCCGCCAGTAAAGTACGCTTTCAAGCGGTACTAAAAGAATCGCCTGCGACGGTTTATATTATGCCAGGCTTTACTGCCAGTAATGATAAAGGGGAACTCACAACGCTTGGTCGCAATGGCTCTGACTATTCAGCGGCAATTGCTGCAGCGTGTTTAGAGGCGCAAGTGTGCCAAATATGGACTGACGTTGATGGGGTATACAGTGCCGATCCGCGTTATATCAAAAAAGCCACTAAGGTTGATTTTCTATCTTACAAAGAGGCAATGGAGCTTTCTTACTTTGGCGCTAAAGTGTTGCACCCTAAAACTATCCTACCGTGTGCAAAAGCTGGAGTGCCATGCGAAATTAAAAACACTCATAACCCAGATGCACAAGGCTCACTAATTAGTAACGATACGGTATCTGATGAACCAGTAAAAGCACTCTCAAGCCTACAAAACTTAGCTATGCTGACCGTTTCGGGCCCTGGTATGAAGGGCAAGGTGGGCATGGCATCGAAAGTATTTAATGCATTAGCGCATGATAACGTGTCAATCGTACTGATCACTCAATCATCATGTGAATTTAGCATTAGCTTTTGTGTGCATGAAAGCGATTTAAATCTAGCGTTAAGTGCGTTGCAAGTAGCCTTTGACTTAGAGTCAAAAGCTGGGCTCATTGAGCCTGTAAATGTGCAACGTAATTTAGCAATAGTAACGCTAGTGGGCGATAACATGCGCGCTCACAAAGGCTTAGCGGCTAAGTTTTTTGCATCGCTAGCTCAAGCACAAGTAAACATTGTTGCCATAGCGCAAGACTCAACTGAAAGCGCAATTTCTGCTGTTATTGACGGTGAGTTATGTAATGACGCGGTTAAAATTTGTCATGAAAACTTTTTCACTCATGTTCCTTCAATTGATGTGTTTTTATTGGGCTGTGGCTTAGTAGGTCAAGAGCTAATTAACCAACTTGAGCGTCAACAAGCATGGCTTGAAAAGCGTAATATTAAATTAAATCTATATGGTGTGGCTAACTCTCGCCAATTACACCTTGATGGTGAAGGCATTGCGTTTGATGATTGGCAGCAAAAGTTAGCGCAATCAGAGCAAGCATTCGATTTAAAATTAGTTGAACAGTTTGTTAAGCAAAATCACCTGGTTAACCCTGTGCTAGTTGATTGTACTTCATCAGATGCCTTGGCTGCCCAATACGTCGACTTTTTAAATGCTGGGTTCCATGTTGTGGCTGCTAATAAAAAAGCGACGACTAGTTCATATACTTATTACCAAGACTTAATTGCAGCAACGCATAAAAATAACCGTAAATTTTTATACGAAACTAACGTAGGTGCGGGTTTGCCTGTAATTGATAACTTGCAATCACTCTTTGGTGCTGGCGATGAATTACTTGAATTTAGTGGTATTTTATCTGGCTCACTTTCGTACATGTTTGGTGCCCTTGAAGATGGTTTATCACTCTCTGAAGCAACAATTAAAGCGAAAGAAAGTGGCTTTACTGAACCCGATCCTCGCGATGACTTATCGGGAACAGACGTAGCACGTAAACTACTTATCATTGCCCGCGAAGCAGGTATGAAATTGGAGCTTAGCGACATAGAAGTGGAGTCTGTACTACCACAAGGCTTCGCTCAAGGTGACAATGTTGATGAGTTTATGGCAAAGCTACCAAGTCTGGATGCTGACTTTAAGGACCGTATTCAAAGTGCAGCGAGTGAAGGTAAAGTACTTCGCTATGTAGGCACAATTAAAAATGGACACTGTAAAGTAGGTATTGAAGCGGTAGATTCATCACACGCATTAAGTGTAATTCGTGATGGTGAAAATGCGCTGGCTATTTTAAGCCAATACTATCAGCCACGTCCGTTTGTTATCCGTGGTTATGGCGCAGGCTCTGCAGTAACTGCTGCGGGTGTATTTGCCGATATTCTTAAAACACTATCACGCTAGGGGGCGGTTATGATTGAAGTTTATGCGCCAGCCTCCATTGGTAATTTTACGGTTGGTTTTGACTCCCTCGGTGCGGCGTTAGCCCCGATTGATGGCAGCTTACTGGGGGATGTGGTTACTATATGTGAAGCGCCTCGTGATGAGTTTATTTGTAGTGGCGAATACGCCCATAAACTCCCAAGCGATGCGAATGAAAACTTAGCGTATCAATGTTTAGTGCATTTTCGTACACATGTAGCACCGAATATGCCAGCCGTAAAATTAGAGTTGAAGAAAAACCTGCCTATAGGGTCTGGGTTAGGCTCAAGTGCTTGCTCTGTTGTTGCGGCATTTGCAGCGCTGGATAAGTTTGCTCAAACTAATTTAAGCCAAGTTGAGTTAATAGAGCTAATGGCCGATTTTGAAGGCTTGGTAAGCGGTGGACGTCATTATGACAATATCACTCCTTGTTATCTTGGTGGCTTACAATTAACGGGCGACTTAATTCCAAATAAATCAATAGCGTTACCTGTTGATGAAAACTGGTATTACGTTGCCGCATTTCCTGGCTTTTCGCTCAATACCGCAAAGGCACGCTCTGTTTTACCAAAAGAGCTAAGTATGCATGCGGGGGTTGAGTTTGCGCAGCGATTATCGGCTTTTAGCAGTTTATTACTGACTTCACGTTTTGATGAGGCGCTTTGTATTATGCAAGACAATATTGCTGAACCACATCGTGCGCCACTAATAAATGGTTTTGATCAAGCCAAACTTAGTTTGCCAGAACTCGGTGCTGAAGTGGTGAGTATTTCAGGCGCAGGGCCGACCTTGTTTAGTGTATGTAAAACGCTTGAAGCGGCAGAGCAATGCGCGCAGTGGCTAGAGGAAAATTACATCAACGAGCAAGGTTTTTGCCATATTTGTAAATTAGATAACGACGGCACGCGTCAATTAAATGTTTTATAGGATCAAGAGTCATGCAATTACATAATTTAAAAGAATATTCACAAAAAGTGTCGTTTGTTGAAGCTGTAAAAACAGGACTGGGGCGTAATCAAGGGGTGTTTTTTCCTGAGTCGTTAGCGCCATTAAGTGATGTTGATGCATTACTCGATATGGACTTTGTTACTCGCAGCGGCAAAATTTTATCGCACCTTATTGGTGATGAGCTACCAAGTGATACTGTTGCCCAGATGGTTAAGAATGCGTTTAACTTTCCGGTTAAGCTGGTGGAAGTTGAAGATAATACCTATTGCTTAGAGTTATTTCACGGGCCAACACTGGCATTTAAAGATTTTGGTGGCCGTTTTATGGCCGAGTGCTTGGCGCAATTTAATCAAGGTGAAAAAGTCACTATTTTAACTGCAACATCGGGTGATACCGGGGCTGCCGTAGCGCATGCTTTTTATAACAAACCAAATATTGATGTCGTTATTTTATACCCTAAAGGTAAAATTTCATTAGCGCAGCAAAAGTTATTTACAACGCTTGGTGACAACATTCACTGTTATGCGATTGAGGGTAGTTTTGATGATTGCCAAGAGTTGGTTAAAAAATCATTTTTAGATGAAGAGCTAAAATCGAAGTTAGGTTTAAACTCAGCAAATTCAATTAATATTAGCCGTTTAGTCGCGCAGGTGTGTTATTACTTTGAAGCCATTGCACAGCTGCCAAAAGAAAAGCGTGCTACAGCGCATATTTCAGTACCGAGTGGTAACTTTGGTAATGTGTGTGCGGCTATGATTGGCGCTGTTATTGGTATGCCAGTTGGTAAACTAAGTGCGACTACAAACCAAAACGACACAGTACCGCGCTTTATGCTTGATAAAAATTGGACGCCTAATGCGACAATTGAATCGCTTTCAAATGCAATGGATGTGAGTAAACCTAATAACTGGCCACGTGTGCAATCAATGTTAGATAATAACTGGTTTAGTTATGATAACTTTTATTCGGTGAGTGTTGATGAGCAGCAAACACAAGCAGTGATGAAAAAAATTCAACAGCTTGGCTATATTGCAGAGCCTCACACCGCAATTGCTTACCAAGGTCTTGTAGAAAATAAGGCAGCAGATGCTGTGGGGATTTTTTTAGCGACTGCGCATCCGGCCAAATTTAAAGACAGTGTTGAGGATATCCTTAATGTTGAATTAGATATGCCAAAGCCGTTAGCTGATGCATTAGCAAAACCGTGTTTAGCCACTGATATGCACAACGATTATGATATTTTGCGTACAGAGTTGTTTAAAAAGCTTGCCTAAAAAAGGCAGATAATAAAAGCGGCTTAGGCCGCTTTTTTGTTTATTTATGCATCGCTTTAAACATAGCGCATAAGCTATATAAATGTAGTAAATAAAATTCATTTAAAATTGTTA